>CAXGVP010000618.1:0-3103 GCA_964013055.1 uncultured Albimonas sp. | reverse complement strand
GCCGCACCCGGAGGGGCGCGCGGGGCCTGGCGATCTCAGGCGGCCCCGCGGCGGAGTTCCCGGCCGGCGCGCCAGGCCTGCATGGCCTGGGCGACGCCCTCGGCGAGGGGGCGGGCGCCGTCCCAGCCGAGCTCCAGCAGGCGGCCCCGGTCCACCAGCTTGCGCGGGGTTCCGTCCGGCCGGGAGGCGTCGAAGACCAGCGGCGGCGGCGGACGGCCCGGAAGAGCCGCGGCCTGCGCGCAGAGGCTCGCGAGGCCGCGGATCGAGATCTCCTCCCCCGAGCCGATGTTGATCGGCTGGTCCTGCGACCAGCGCTCCATCACGAAGACCAGGGCGTCGGCGAGGTCGTCGGCGTGCAGGAACTCGCGCAGCGGCGCGCCGCTGCCCCAGACGTGGAGCGGGCGGCCGGCGTCGGCGGCCTCGGCCGCGCGGCGGATCAGGGCGGGCAGCACATGGGAGCCGGTGGGATCGTAGTTGTCGCCCGGCCCGTAGAGATTGGTCGGCTGCGCGGCGATGAAGTCCGCGCCATGCTGGCGGCGATAGGCCTGGGCCATCTTCAGGCCGGCGATCTTGGCGACCGCATAGGCCTCGTTCGTGGGCTCCAGCGGGCCGGAGAGCAGCGCCTCCTCCGGGATCGGCTGGGGGGCGTCGCGGGGGTAGATGCACGACGAGCCCAGCACCATCAGCTTCTCGACCCCCGCCCGCCAGGCCTCGTGGATCACGGCGAGCTGGATGGCGAGGTTGTCGCGCAGGAAGTCGGCGGGGCGGGTGCGATTGGCCTCGATGCCACCGACGCGGGCGGCGGCGAGGAACACGACCTGCGGGCGCTCGGCCGCGAACCAGGCGGCGACGGCGCGGGCGTCGGCGAGGTCGAGCTGCGCGCGCGGGGCGGTCAGCACCTCGCAGTCCTCGCGCGCCAGGCGGCGGACCAGGGCCGAGCCGACCATGCCGGCGTGGCCCGCGACGAAGACCCGGCGGCCGGCGAGGGGGAAGAGGCGGGGGGCGGAGGTCATGGCGGCTCCCTCTCGGCGAGGAGGATGGCGAAGGCGCGGGCCCCGGCCTCGGCCGCCGCCTCCGCCCGGGCACGGGCGGCGCGGGACGTGGCGGCGAGGGCCTGCGGGTCGGCGTGGAAGGCGCAGAGGCGGTCGAGGGCCCAGGGCGTGAAGGGCCGGTCGGGGGACAGGGCGCAACCCGGCGGCGCCTGCTCGGGGATCGCGCCGCGGCCCCAGGCGAGGGTCGGGACGCCGGCGAAGGCGGCCTCCCAGATCACGGCGGGCTCGGCCTCGTCGCGGTGGGTGGTGGGCAGGACGAAGACGTCCAGCGCCGCGTAGAAGGCGGCCTTGGCCTGCCCCGAGACGGCGCCGCCGGTCCACGAGAGGCGCCCCGGCAGGCGCGCCAGCGCGGCCTGCAGGGCGGCGAGGTCCTGCGGGTCGGCGACAGGGCCGGCGAGGCGCAGCTCCAGCGGCAGGTCGCGGGCCTGGGCGGCCTCGGCCAGGGCCACGACCTCGTGCAGGCCCTTGCAGGCGGTGAGGTTGGCCAGCAGGCCGACGCGCAGGGACCCAGGGGCGCGGGCGGGGCGCGGCGGGGGCCGCGTCTGCGGGCGCAGGAACACGGCGTTGGGGATCGTCAGGTCGCGGGCGGGATCGCCGCCGTAGGCGGCGCGGAAGCGCGCGCCCATGGTCCGCGAGAGGAAGATGTGGTCGAGCCCCGCCCCCCCGACCGCCAGCATCAGGCGCATCAGCCGGTCGGGCCGGTCGAGATAGGCGAAGGAGTGGTGGTGCAGCCGCAGGCGCATCCCCAGCGCCCGGGCGACGAGGATCAGCGCCAGCTGGTGCAGCCGCCCCCAGCCGCCGTCGCAGGCGAGATAGGCGCGGCGGCCGCCCCGCAGCCGCGCCGCCGCCAGCGAGAGCGCGGCGCGCAGCGTCCGCGCCGCCCGCACCGGGTGGCGCCACGGGCCCCGCGCGGCGCCCGGAGACAGCGACCGGCAGGGGGCGGGTCCGACGCTCGCCAGCCGGCGGGCGGCGGCGAGGGTGATCGCGGCCTGGCCGGTCACCGGGGGCGGCAGGTTGCCGATCACCGGCAGCGGCGGGGCGGGACGCTCCTGCGCCATCGCCGCGGGGGCCGCGCGGGCGGGAGGGAAGGCGGCGGGCTTCATCCCTGCCCCCTCCCCTGGCGGGAGCGCCCGCCGGAGGAGCGCATCCCCGGCCCGCCCGCCGCCAGGCGGGCCCGCAGGCCGGGGCGGACCCAGCGTCGCCGGGCGAGGGCGGGCGGCCGCGGGGCGCCTTTGCGCCGGCGGGTTCGCGGGCGGTCCGGGCTCATGTCGTATAGTACTTCTTCGCGGCCGCGGCCCCGTAGCCGTAGCCGTAGCCGTAGCCCGCGTAGCCGTAGCGGGCGAGGCCCCTGGGGTCGGCCTGGGTCAGGGTCAGGCCGGTGACGCGCAGGCCGATCTGCTCGAACAGGTCGAGGCCGGCCTTGACCATCTCCTTGCCCGTCGCGTTCCAGCGCACGGCGTAGAGCACCGCATCCGCCCGCCCCGCGATCACCCGCGCGTCGGGCACCGCCAGTACCGGCGGCGTGTCGATGAAGATGAAGTCGTAGCGCTCGCGCAGATCCTCCATCAGCTCCTCGAATCGCTCGGAGCTGAACACGTCCGCCGCGTTGGCCCGGCTGCGCTGGCCGGTGAGCACGTCGAGGCCGGTGGTCGGGTCGTGGCGGATCGCCTGCTCGACCGAGGCCTGGCCGGAGAGGACCGAGAGCAGGCCCGTGGTCTCGTCGAGGCCGAAATAGGCCTGGAACACCCGCCGGCGGAGGTCGCACTCCATCACCAGCACCCGCTTGCCCAGCGCCGCGGCGTTCTGGGCGAGCATCAGCGTGGTCGTGGTCTTGCCCTCTCCCGGCACCGAGGAGGTGACCATCACCACCTGCGGCCGGCGGTCGACGTTGGACAGCAGCACCGAGGTGCGCAGGTTGCGCACCGCCTCGGCCAGCGCCGAGGATGGCTTTTCCACCAACAGCTTGAGCGCGGCCCCGCGGCGGCGGGAGGGGGCGTCGGGGATCACCCCCATCACCTTCAGGCCGGTCGCGGCCTCGAGCGGCTCGGGTC
>CAXGVP010000617.1:0-3104 GCA_964013055.1 uncultured Albimonas sp. | reverse complement strand
CCGCGGCCTCGCCCGGATCGATCTTGTTCTTGATGCCGTCCAGGCCCGCCAGCAGCAGCGCCGAGAACGCCAGGTACGGGTTCGCCGACGGATCGGGGAAGCGGGTCTCGACGCGCTTGGCCTTGGGCGACTCGGTCCACGGAATGCGGATCGAGGCGGAGCGGTTGCGGGCCGAGTAGGCCAGCAGCACGGGGGCCTCGAAGCCCGGGATCAGGCGCTTGTAGGAGTTGGTGCCCGGGTTGGTGAAGGCGTTCAGGGACTTGGCGTGCTTCAGGATGCCGCCGATGTACCACAGCGCCTCGTCCGACAGGTCGGCGTACTTGTCGCCGGCGAACAGGGGCTTGCCGTCTTTCCAGATCGACTGGTGGACGTGCATGCCCGAGCCGTTGTCGCCCGAGATCGGCTTCGGCATGAAGGTCGCCGACTTGCCGTAGGCGTTCGCGACCTGCTGGATCACGTACTTGTACTTCAGGATGTTGTCGGCCTGCCCGGTCAGCGAGCCGAACACCAGGCCCAGCTCATGCTGGCACGAGGCGACCTCGTGGTGGTGCTTGTCGACCTTCATGCCCATGCGGGCCATGGTCGAGAGCATCTCGCCGCGGATGTCCTGCATGTGGTCGACGGGGGGCAGGGGGAAGTAGCCGCCCTTGACCAGCGGGCGCATGCCCATGTTGCCCATCTCGAACTCGGTGTCCGAGTTCCAGGCGCCGTCGATCGCGTCGACCTCGAACGAGACCTTGTTGGACTCGACCGAGTACTTGACGTCGTCGAACAGGAAGAACTCGGCTTCCGGACCCCAGAACGAGGTGTCGCCGATCCCCGACGCCTTCAGGTAGGCCTCGGCCTTCTTGGCGGTCGCGCGGGGGTCGCGCTCATAGTACTCGTTGGTGTCGGGCTCGAGCACGTCGCAGTGGATGCACAGCGTCTTCTCGGCGAAGAACGGATCCATGTAGATCGACGAGGTGTCGGGCAGCAGCTTCATGTCCGACTTGTCGATCGACTTCCAGCCGGCGACCGACGAGCCGTCGAACATGAAGCCTTCGGTCAGGAAGTCCTCGTCGATCTCGGACTCGATGACGGTCACATGCTGGAGCTTGCCCTTGGGGTCGACGAAGCGCAGGTCGAGGTATTCGACCTCCTCGTCCTTCATCTTCTTCACGACGGAAGCGGCGTCGGTCATGCTGGATCCTCTCCTTGGTGTCGCATGGGGCCCTCTGGGGCCCGGGTCCCTGTGTATCCCGGGCGGGGGGCGTTCGCTTGCGCCGGCCGCTGCGACGGGCCGACGCGGATGGCTTTCGCCGGGGTCAGAGCGCGTCGGCGCCCTCTTCCCCGGTGCGGATGCGGATGGCCTGCTCGACGTTCGAGACGAAGATCTTGCCGTCGCCGATCTTGCCGGTGCGGGCGGCCGCGACGATCGCCTCGACGGCGCGCTCGACCATGTCCTCGTCGACCACGACCTCGAGCTTCATCTTGGGCAGGAAGTCCACGACGTACTCGGCGCCGCGATAGAGCTCGGTGTGGCCCTTCTGGCGGCCGAAGCCCTTCGCCTCGATCACGGAAAGGCCCTGCACGCCGATCTCCTGGAGCGCCTCCTTCACCTCGTCGAGCTTGAACGGCTTGATGATGGCCTCGATCTTCTTCATGGACCTGCGGGCTCCCTCGTTGTCCGCTGCGGAGGCAGGGCCGGTCGCCCCGCTCGCCGCGCGTGGTGTTCATGCAGGCCGCATGCCAAGCGCATCGACCCGGTGGATGCAATGGGCGCCGCGGCAGCGAGGCCGGGCGGGGCCGGGAATCGACCCGAGGCGCCCGATCCTAGGGCAGTTTGCCCAAGGCTTGGGCAAAGATGAAGGAAAAGCGAGTCGCCATGGAGACCGATACGGGAGCCGCCCTGCTGACCTCCGCCGCCATGCGCGCCGCCGAGCAGGCGGCCTTCGCCGCCGGCTGCGACGCCCGCGCGTTGATGGAGCGGGCCGGCGCCGAGGTGGTCGCCGCGACCTTCGAAAGCTTCCCCGAGCTCGACCGGGCGCCCGCCCGGCGGGCCACGGTGCTCTGCGGTCCCGGCGGCAACGGCGGCGACGGCTATGTGATCGCGCGGCGGCTGCTGGAGCGGGGCTGGCGGGTGCGGGTCCTGGCGCTGGGGTCGCCGGCCGAAGGCTCCGACGCGGCCGCCATGGCCGCGGCCTGGCGGGCGCTGGGGGGCGCGGTCGAGGAGCTGTCGGCGCTCGACGCCCCGGCGCTGCTGCGCGCGGTGCTGGATCCGGGCGCGCTGCGGGTCGACGCGCTGTTCGGCATCGGCCTGGCCCGCCCGCTCTCCGGCGCGCTCGCCGAGGCGCTGGGCGAGAGCGGGGAAGCCGGCGGGGGCGCGCGCCGGGTGGCGGTGGACGTGCCCAGCGGGCTCTGCGCCGACAGCGGCCGGGTGCTGGGCGCGGCGCTGCCGGCGGACCTGACGGTGACCTTCCACGCGGCCAAGCCCGGCCACCACCTGGCCGAGGGCCCGCGGACCTGCGGCCGCCTGGCGGTGCGCGACATCGGCCTTCGCCCCTGGCTCGCCGCCGCGGCGCGGGGCGGGGCGCACCGGCGCCGGCGCCCGCGCCGAGCCCTGCCCGGCATGATGCTGCACCAGGCCGGCTCGACCCACGAGTGGGTTGCGGGGCAGTGGTGGGACCTGATCGTCACCATGGACGACGCCACCAACGAGCTTTACTCGAGCTTCTTCGTCGAGGAAGAGGGGACCATGAGCACGTTCACGGCGCTCCACGAGGTCATCGAGGCCGAGGGGCTGTTCTGTTCTCTCTATACCGCTCGCGCCGGTCACTACTGGCACACGCCGGAGGCCGGGGGCAAGGTGGACAAGGACAATCCAACCCAGGTCGGCCGGGCGCTGGCCCAACTCGGCATCGAGCTGATCGCGGCCTATTCACCCGAAGCCAGGGGCCGTTCCGAGCGCATGTTCGGGACCCCCCAGAAGCGCCTGCCCCAGGAATTGAGGCTGGCCGGGATCACGACCATGGAGGCGGCGAACCGGTTCCTGCGCGAAGACTACCTGCCCCGCCGTCTATGAAGCCGAGGGAACGTCCAAGGACGAAAACGAGAAACAGGCCGCG
>CAXGVP010000616.1:0-3106 GCA_964013055.1 uncultured Albimonas sp. | reverse complement strand
CGCGCCCCTCGGCCATCACGATCACCGGGTCGCAGAGCCTGCGGATGAACTCCATGTCGTGCTCGATCATGCAGAAGGTGTAGCCGCGCTCGCGGTTCAGGCGCAGGATCGCCTCGCCGATGGAATAGAGCAGCGTGCGGTTCACCCCGGCGCCGACCTCGTCGAGGAACACGATCCGCGCCTCGGTCATCATCGTGCGGCCCAGCTCCAGCAGCTTCTTCTGGCCGCCCGAGAGGTTGCCCGCCAGCTCGTCGGCCACATGGCCCAGCTGCAGGAAGTCGATGACGTCGCAGGCCTTCTCGCGCACCTGCGCCTCGCGCGCGCGCACGGCGGAGGGCTTGAACCAGGCGTTCCACAGCGTCTCGCCGTCCTGGGCGGGCGGCACGGTCATCAGGTTCTCGCGCACCGTCAGGGTCGAGAACTCGTGCGCGATCTGGAAGGTGCGCAGCAGGCCGCGGTCGAACAGCTGATGGGGCGCGAGGCCGGTGATGTCCTCGCCGTCCAGCAGCACCCGGCCCGCGTCGGGGGCGTAGGCGCCGGCGATGACGTTGAACAGCGTGGTCTTGCCCGCGCCGTTGGGGCCGATCAGGCCGGTGATCGCACCCTGCGCGATCTCGAGGCTCGCGCCGTCCACGGCCCGCAGGCCGCCGAAGGTCTTCACCAGGTTCTCGACGCGGATCACGCGGCGCTCCCTCCACATGCTTCGGCCCGACGCTGCTGCGCCGGGCCGGGCTTTTGGCATAACGTGCGCGTCAGCGGAAGCCGACGGTCTCGTAGGCGCCGTCCTTGACCTCGTACTCGCGGTAGGTGCCGGCGGCCTCGCCCGGGCCGATCAGCTCGACGTTGGTGGCGCCGACGTAGTCGACGTCGCCGCCGTCCTTGAGGATCTGGATCGCCTTGGCGAGCTCGCCGGGCAGGATCTTCTCGCCGGGCGCGTTGGCGACGTCCATCACGCTGTCCTTGAAGACCTTGGGGTCGGTGGAGCCCGCGGCCTGCATCGCCAGCGCGATCAGCGCGGCGGCGTCGTAGGATTCGCGGCGGAACGAGCCGTCGGGATCCACGCCTGCGGCCTCGGCCGCGGCGACGAAGGCGTCGGCGCCCTCGCCCTCGGACCAGGGCACCGAGCCGATGGTGCCATTGAGGTCCTCGCCGATCGCCTCGATCAGGCTCTCGGCGAACATGCCGTCGCCCAGCACGAACTTCTCGAAGGCGCCGGAATCGACCGAGGCGCGGATGATGCCCACGCCGCCCTGATCGGCGTAGCCGAAGACGGCCAGGTACTCGGCGCCGGTCGCCGACAGCGCGCCGACCTCGGCCGAGTAGTCGGCCTTGCCGTCCTCATGCGCGGCCGAGAGCAGCACCTTGCCGCCCGCCTCCTCGAAGGCCGCCTGGAAGGCGTCGGCGAGGCCCTTGCCGTAGTCGTTGTTGGTGTAGGTGACCGCGATCTCCTCGACGCCCTTGTCGGCGAGGATCTGGGCCAGCACCGCGCCCTGGCGGGCGTCGGAGGGGGCGGTGCGGAAGAACAGCCCGCCATCCTCGATCGAGGTCAGCGCGGGCGAGGTGGCGGACGGCGAGATCATCACCACGCCGTTGGGCACGGCCACGTTGTTGAGCGTGGCGATGGTCACGCCCGAGCAGTCGGCGCCCATGATCGCCTTCGCGCCTTCGGAGGTGACCAGCCGCTCGGCGGCGGCGGAGGCGGCGGCGGCGTCGATGCAGGTCGAATCCGCGCGCACCGCGACCAGCATGTCGCCGCCCAGCACGCCGCCGGCGGCGTTGACCTCGGACATCGCCAGCTCGGCGCTGTCGGCCATGCCGGGGGTGAGGGACTCGATCGGGCCGGTGTAGCCCAGCAGGACGCCGATCTTGACGTCCTCGGCCTGGGCGGGGGCGGCCATCGCCAGCGCCGAGGCGCCCATGGCCAGCGCGGCGGCGAGCTGTGCAGGTTTCATCGACTTGTCTCCCTGTCATCCAGTCCCGTCCGCGGCGCCGGCCTGGCATGGGCGCGCGGCCTCGCCTCGGCGGGGTCGCCGGGGCGGTCGCGCGCCGCGCGCCGGTCATGCGCGGGCGGTGGAGCCTATCCGTGTCCGCTCGCGCCGATGCTGTCAATCGCGACGCCGGGCCCGGGCGCCGGAGGGCGGCGCGGCCAAGGGATTCGCAGGCCCCGAGCCGGGATCGCAAGCTTTCCTTAGCTCCGGGCCGGCGCCGGGGTGGACGAGGTTCGCCCGCTATGCGCGTGCAATCGCATTGCAATTCGTGCTCAGGCGCTGCAATCGCGGCGAAAACATGGCGGATCGCCTTGCGCCCGGGTGAAATCGTTCTAAACTTAGCGCCCACCGATACAGGATCAGGAGCCGCCATGACTCTTCCGACCCGCGCCATCGCGCAGGAGCCCCTGCACGACGCGCCCGCCGGGATCGCCGAAGGCGCCGCCCCCGGATCCGTCGAAGTGATCCCCAACACCCGGTCGCTGGGCTTCCTGCTTCAGGACGTGGCGCGGCTGATGCGCGTGAGCTTCGGGCAGGCGGTGAACGACGCAGGCCTGGAGCTGACCACGGGCGAGGCGCGCGCGCTGGTCCACGCGGTGGCCGCCGCCGGCGCCCGCCAGACCGAGATCGCCGAGCGGATGGGCGTCGAGCCGATGACGCTGTGCGGCTACGTCGACCGCCTGGAGTCCCGCGGCCTGGTCGAGCGCCAGCCGCATCCGGCCGACAAGCGCGCCAAGAAGATCGTGCCGACCGACACGGCCGAGGACGCGATCGGCACCATCATGCCGCTGACCCGCAAGGTGATCGCGGACTCGATGGAAGGCCTGCCCGACAAGGACATCGAGGCGTTCCGCCGGGTGCTCCAGCACATGCACGAGCACCTGACCAACGGCCGCCGCAACGGCTGAGCCTCTGCGGTCTCGCCCGACCGACGGATTCGAAAAGCGCGGCCCCTGGGCCGCGCTTTTTCGTGCGCCCCGGCCCGCCGCGCAGCGACGCGCCGCCCCCGGCCCGACAGGCGCCGATCCCGCCTCCCCACACGCGTCCCCCCGGCCCCCCCCGTGCAGCGCCCGCCCCCCGCGGGGCGCAGCCAAGCCCGCCCGCAGGGCGCCTATGGG
>CAXGVP010000615.1:0-3124 GCA_964013055.1 uncultured Albimonas sp. | reverse complement strand
CTGATCGGCGGCGGCGGCGACGACCTGCTGATCGGCGGCAAGGGCCGCGACGTGCTGCGCGGCGGCGACGGGGACGATCTTCTCGACGGCGGCTCGGGCAAGGACCGGATGATCGGGGGCGAGGGCGACGACACTTTCGTGGTCGACCACGGCTCGAAGACCAGGGTGGTGGACTTCGAGCAGGACGCCGACCTGTTCCTGATCGAGACCGGCGCCACCCGCTTCGCCGATCTGGACCTGCACGAGACGCGCAACGGCGACCTGAAGGTGAAATACGACGGCGACCTGGTGGTGCGGATCAAGGACGCCGACGCGGGCGATTTCGACCACCACGACTTCCTGTTCGGCTGAGCGCCGGGCGAGGCGGAATCGGAAGAGGGGCGGCGCCGCTGCCGGCGCGGTCCATGTCTTCAAGACCGTGACCGGGACGCCGACCTGGAAAAAGCTGATCGCGCCGCCGAGCGAGGCGGCGACTTCGGCGCCACGGTCGCAATCGACGGCGATCTGGTGGCGATCGTCCTCCGCTACCGCGGGGGACCCCGTCCTTCGGATCTCGGCGCTCGAGACGTCCGGGTCGGCGTCGGAGGCTCCCACTCCTGCCGTCCGGCCCCTGCCGGCCGGCGGCGCGCTGGCGCTGGGCGGGCTCGGCGACGCGGACGCCGAGCGCGGCGCGATGCTCGGAAAGACAAAGGGGCGGCCGACGGGGCCGCCCCTTTTCACTTTCGCCCTGCCCGGCGGCGTCAGTCGGCGGCCAGACGCACGCTGTCGCGGTAGGGGTGGGCGGGGTAGACGCCCAGGATCCGGCGGTAGGAGGTGAAGAAGGCCAGCTCTTCCATCGCCAGGCGCACGTTGGCGTCGTCGGGGTGGCCCTCGATGTCGGCCAGGAACTGGGTCGCGGTGAAGGAGCCGTCGACCATGTAGCTCTCGAGCTTGACCATGTTCACGCCGTTGGTCGCGAAGCCGCCCATCGCCTTGTAGAGCGCGGCGGGCACGTTCCTGACTTGAAAAATGAACGTGGTCAGGACCTTGGGGGCGGCGGGTTCGGCCTCGATCTTCTGGCGCGACATCACCAGGAAGCGGGTGGCGTTGTGCTTGTTGTCGTGGACGTCGCGGGCGAGGATCTCGAGCCCGTTGATCTCGGCCGCCAGCTCGGAGGCGAGCGCGGCCTGCGTGGGGTCGTTCGCCTCGAACACCTGCCGGGCGGAGCCGGCGGTGTCGGCGCCGGTGATCGCGCGGATCCTGTGTTGGGCGAGGAACTCCCGGCACTGGCCCAGCAGGACGGTGTGGCTCATCGCCGATGCGACGTCCTCGAGCTTGGCGCCCTTCGGGCCCATCAGCTGGATGGCGACGGGCACGAAGGTCTCGCCGATGATGAACAGGCCCGAGCCCGGCAGCAGCGCGTGGATGTCGGCGACGCGGCCGTAGGTGGAGTTCTCGACGGGCAGCATCGCCAGCTTCGCCTCGCCGGTCTTCACCGCGGCGATCGCCTCCTCGAAGGTCTGGCAGGGCATCGGGTCGAGCTCGGGATAGGCCTGGCGGCAGGCGAGGTGCGAATAGGCCCCCGGCTCGCCCTGGAAGGCGATCTTCTCGAGGCTGGGTCCGGCGGAAGGGTCGGGTCGGGTCGTGGCTTGCGTCATGGTCTCCGCGCGGTCTCCCGCGGGCCCGGGCGGGCCCGTGAGAAAGCTCTCTGAGGTCAATGGGTCGCGCCTTATACGCCTTGCGGGGGGCCGCGGGAAGCGGGTAGGAGATCGCTCACCCAGCCGCGCCTCGCCGGTCGGACGCAGCATCCGCGCGCCGACCAACGGGAGGGGGGCGAAGCGGGCCACGGACAGTTGCGAAAACCGGCGCCCGGCAAGGAACGATAAAGGGGTCTGCACCACATGGACACGATGGAGATCAACAAGATCGTCGGCGCCTGCGTGGGCGCGCTGCTGATCTATCTCGGCGTTCAGTTCTTCGCCGACCTGATCTTCCACCCGGCCGCGTCCCATGGCGACGAGCACCACTACGCCTATGCGCTCGAGGTGCAGGAAGCCGGCGGCGGCGAGGAAGAAGAGATCGACGTGGCCGCCCTGCTCGAGGCCGGCGACGCCGGCCGCGGCGAGCGGGTCTTCGGCAAGTGCCGCGCCTGCCACAAGATCGACGGCTCCAACGGCACCGGCCCGCATCTCGACGGCGTGGTCGACCGCGAGATCGACGCGGTCGCCGGCTTCTCCTACTCCGGCGCGCTGGAGCAGGTGGGCGACGTCTGGTCGAAGGAGAACCTGTTCCACTTCCTCGAGAACCCCAAGGCCGTCGCCCCCGGCACCGCCATGGGCTTCGCGGGCCTGCGCTCGCCCGACGACCGCGCGGACCTGATCGCCTACCTGGCGACGCTGCAGTAACCGCCCCGCCCGCGCGGGACCGACAGGAGCCGCCCCCCGGGGCGGCTCTTTTCGTTCGCCCCGCCGCCCGCGGCCAGCCGGCCTTCGCCCCGAGCCGGCGTGGCATCCCCGCGCCGGCCCTGCTCGCGAGCGCGGGCCGTCCCGCTCCTGCCGCAGGCGAGCCAGCAGGTACGGCCCCCACAGTCCGGCAAGCTCGCTCCGCACTCCCAGCCGCAACCCGCGTGCCTTCCGCCGAGGGCCGGGCTCCCCGGCCCATAGGCGCCCTGCGGGCGGGCTTGGCCGGGCCTGCGGCAGGCAGGGCACCTGGCCGCCCGGCGCCTCGCCCGTGGCCCGCGGCGCTCCCCGCCGCGCAGCCTCCTGCCTCCGATGCACCCTCCCGCATGCGCCCGCCTCGCGCCTGCGCGCCACGCGCCTCCGGCCTCAGGCGCCTCCTGTCACGCGCGCCCGCCGCGCCTTGCGCGACCTCCGCCTACGGCCCGCCCGGCCGGGCCCGCCCACTCGGCGCCCGAGCCTCGCGTCGTGCGCCGCCCGCCCCCCCGCGGGCCCGGCCAGCTCCGCCACCAGGGCGTCTTCGCCACGCGTGCGCCGCGCGCTCCCTCACAGACCGAGGGTCCGGCCATGCCCACCCGCAGGGCGCCTGCGCCCCGCGCCGGCGCCGAAGGCGACGGCTCCGGGCGAAGCCCGGCGCGCCTGCCGGCCGGGCGCCTTCCGCCGGCCCGCGCGACGCGGCGGGGTCGCCT
>CAXGVP010000614.1:0-3124 GCA_964013055.1 uncultured Albimonas sp. | reverse complement strand
TTGCCCAATTGTGCCTCGGTCTCGGCGATCACCACGGCCAGCGGCTCGCCGACATGGCGCACGCGGTCGTAGGCGAAGACGGCGGATTCGGGGGCCAGCATCGGGCCGTCGTGGCCGGGGAAGGGCATCGCGGCGGCGGTGCGTCGCCAGCCGGCGGCGGCGACGTCGCCCTGGGTCAGGACCAGGTGCACGCCCTCGGCCTCGCGCACCGCGTCGAGGTCGAGGCGCGCGATCGTCCCGTGCGCGTGGTCGGAGCGCAGGAACACCGCATGCAGCTGCCCGGGCATCGAGACGTCGTCGGTGTAGCGTCCCCGGCCGGTGGTCAGCCGCGGATCCTCGCGTCGGCCCTGGTAGCTCATGGTCTCGCCTTTCCTCGTCCCGGTGGTCCGGACATATGAACCGGAACCGGGTCGCGAGGGAAGGCGTCCGCAGCGTCGCGGGGGGACCTCAGCCCCCCAGCATCGCCTCGACCGCCGCGCGCCGGGGCAGGGGGGCGACGGCGCCCCAGCCCTCGACCGAGAGCGAGGCTGCGGCGGAGGCGAAGCGGGCCGCGGCCTGCGCGTCCCCGGTCTCCAGCCAGCGGGTCAGGAAGGCGCCGTCGAAGCAGTCGCCCGCGCCGGTGGCGTCGACGGCCTGCGCCTTGCGGGCGGGGATCGAGGCGCGGGCCTCGGGGGTCGCGACCATCACGCCCTCGGCCCCCAGGGTCAGGGCCACGACCCTGGCGCCGAGGTCGAGGTAGAAGTCGCAGACCGCCTCGGGGCTGTCCTTGCCGGTGAGCTGTTTCGCGTCGTCGAAGCCGGGCAGCGCGATGTCGACTTTCGCCATGGCGGCGTGGATGACCTCGCGCGCGCGCTCCAGCGACCACAGGCGCAGGCGCAGGTTGGGGTCGTAGGAGACGGGGACGCCGGCCTCGCGGGCAGCCTCGATGGCGGCGAAGCCGGCCTCGGCCGCCGTCTCGGAGATCGCCTGGGTGATGCCGGAGAGGTGCAGGCAGCGGGCGCTCCGGATTGCTTCCAGCGGCAGGTCGGCGGGCGTCATCCGGGCGGCGGCGGAGCCGGCGCGGCGGTATTCGAACTCATGCCCGTCGGGGCCGTGGCGCACGAAGTAGAGGCCGGTGGGGGCCTCCCGATCGCGCGCGACGGCGGAGGCGTCGACGCCCTCCTGCTCCCACAGCCGGACCAGCGAGTCTCCGAAACTGTCGGCGCCCAGCCGTGTGGCGACGCCGGAGCGGGCGCCCAGCCGGGCGGCGGCGATGGCGACGTTGGAGACGTCGCCGCCGAAGCCCTCCAGCCAGCGGCCGGGCTCGGTCTCGTTGAACTCGACGAGCGGCTCGCCGAGGCAGAGCAGGTCGAGCGTTCCGGTTTGGGGGCCCATCAGGCGGCCTCGCGCGCGGCGCGCACGGCGGCGACGAGCTGGGCGGCGACGATGCCGACCTCGGAGGCCGGGCGGCCGGGCTTGTAGAGGGCCGAGCCGATGCCCGCCCCGTCGGCGCCGGCCGCCATGAACTCGGCGAGGTTGGCGGCGCCCACGCCGCCCGTCACCACGATGCGGGCCGAGGCGGGCAGCACGGCCCGGATCGCCTTGATGAATTTCGGCGCGATGGCGTCGCCGGGGAAGATCTTCAGGCAGTCGGCGCCGGCGTCCAGCGCGGCGAAGGCCTCGGAGGGCGTGAACACGCCAGGGCAGGAGACCATGTTCAATCGCTTGGTCGCCCGCACCACCTCGGCGTTGAAGTTCGGCGAGACGATGATCCGCCCGCCGGCATCGGCGGTGCGCTGCACCTGTTCCGGCGTCAGCACGGTGCCGGCGCCGACCAGGCAGGTCTCGCCATGGGCGTCGGCGAGCTGGCGGATGGTGTCGTAGGGCTCGGGCGAGTTGAGGGGCGCCTCGAGGATCGAGAAGCCGGCCTCCACCAGCGCCTTGCCCACGGGCAGGGCCTCGGGCGGGGTGATGCCGCGCAGGATGGCGAGCAGCGGCAGGCGGTCGAGGGCGGCGTCGAGGGTGGTCATGCGGTCTCTCCGGTCAGGCGGGCCGCGCGGGCGACGGCGTGGAGGCCGGCGGCGGCGATGTCGGGGGGCAGGGTCTGGGAGGCGAGGCCGAAGGCGCTCAGGGCGGTCGCGTAGCGCGCGGCGAGCGCCGCGTTGGCGATCAGGCGGACCTCGGCGCCCGCGGGTGTTTCGGGGGGCGCATTCGCCGCGATCTCGGCCCCGATCAGCAGGCCCGAGAGGAACGGCCCGGTGCGGCCAGGCGCCAGTTCGGCGAACAGGGCCCGGGCGCGGATCGAGAAGAAGGCGCCCAGCAGGTCGCCGGGTGTTTCCAGGGCGCGGGCGGCGGCGAGTCCCTCGGCGAAGCCGGCGGCGTCCTCGGCCGCATCGGCGGGGGGGGAGAGCGTGTCGGCCAGGATCGTGTGGCGCGAGAGCGCGGCGTAGAGCTCCCCGGTCATCGAGGTGCGGAAGCCGGCGATGCGGCCCTCGCGCAGCTCCACCCACTTGGAGTGGGTGCCGGGCAGGGCGATCGTGCCCTCGGTGAGGCCCGCGCCGACGACCTGGGTCTCTTCCCCGCGCATCACGTCCGGGCCCGCGGCCGTGCGGGCGGAGACGCCGGGGACGATCCAGGCGGGGCGGCCGGTCAGATCGGCGATGTCGGTGAGTTCGGCGGCCAGTTCGGGCAGGCCGACTCTCTGCGGGCCGGCTTCGGCGTAGGGCGCCTCGCGCCAGCCGGAGCGGGAGCCGATCATGCCCGAGAGGATCACGGGGAGCGCCTCGGGCCAGCCGCCGACGGCCTCGGCGAAGGCCGCCGGAAAACCGCCCTCGGGCAGGGCGCGGATGCCGTGGGCGCTCTCGCGGTGGTCCAGCACCGTCCCGCCGGCGTCCAGCAGGTAGGCGCGGAGCGATGAGGTGCCCCAGTCGAGGGCGATGAGGGTCGCGGGGGCGTGGGCGTCGGGCATCGGGGTCTCGGGTCGGTCTGGGAGGGCCCCGGGCTCGACCCGGGGCCTCTCGGAACAAGGCGGCCTGGCCCCCGGTGTGGGACGGGGGCCAGGCGAGGACGGCGCCCGGAAGCGAGGCGGGGCCGTCCGTCGGGGGCCGCGGCCTCCCGCCAGGGCGGGGGCGCGGCGGTGGCGGGC
>CAXGVP010000613.1:0-3129 GCA_964013055.1 uncultured Albimonas sp. | reverse complement strand
GCGACTCGCTCAGGCATCAGACGCGATGGACGGCTCCGGAGAACAGGCGCGGGGCGCTTTGTTCTTGGGTGAGTCCGGAGCCCGCCGGAGGCTCCCCCCTGCGAAGATCCCCCCAACATCTCCAGACTCGCAGGCCCAGCCAAGCCCGCCCGCAGGGCGCCCCCGTGCCTCGGACCTCGACGCTCCCCGCTTGCTCCCGACCGCCGCCGCGGTCCATAGAGTCGGCCCGAACAAGCGATTGAACCGAGGGGAGCCCGCCGCTGATGCCTGATCCGATCATCCCGGAAGAGACCATCGCCTTCGCCGGCGGAACCCGCGACCGCGCCGACCGGATGCGGGCCGACGCCGCCCTGATCCGCCGCTTCTGGTCCGACCCCGAGGCGCGCGTGCTGCCCGTGTGGCGCGGCAAGCCGCTGCTGGCCGAAGCGGGCGAGGCGCTGGGTCTGGGCTGGCTGCCCTCCGATTCCCCGATCCTGGAGGTCTCGAAGGACAAGCCGGTGTTCCTGGGGCTGGAGGATGCGGGCGGCCGGCCCTGTGGGCGCTTCGCGCTCGACATCTCCGCCTGGGAGGATCCCGCCGCCCCCGACGGCCCGCCGGGCACGTTTCGCGACGCCACCGCCAACCGCCACCCCGACCTGCCCGACACGCACGCCTTCCTCGACCTGCGCCAGGAGATGGCGCGGCTGAGCGTGCAGGACGCCGCCGACGCCTCCACCGCCAAGGGGGTGATCGAGTGGCATCGCTCGCACCAGTTCTGCTCGCGCTGCGGGACGCGCTCGGAGATGGTGCACGCCGGATGGCGGCGCGAGTGCCCCTCCTGCGGGGGCCAGCATTTCCCGCGCACCGACCCGGTGGTGATCATGCTGATCACCCGCGGCTCGAAGGTGCTGGTCGGCCGCCAGTCGATGTGGCCTCGGGGCATGTGGTCGCTCCTCGCCGGCTTCATGGAGCCGGGCGAGACGCTCGAGGCCGCCGTGCGCCGCGAGGTGGAGGAGGAGGCCTTCATCCGCGTCGGCCGGGTGATCTACGTCGCCTCCCAGCCCTGGCCCTTCCCCGCCTCGCTGATGATCGCCTGCGCCGGCGAGGCGCTGGACGAGGAGATCCGCATCGACGAGCACGAGCTCGAGGCCGCGATGTGGGTCGAGAAGGACGAGATGCGCGAGGCGCTGGCCGGCCGCCACCCGGTGATCGCCCCCGCCCGCCACGGCGCCATCGCCCGCTCGGTGCTCGAGGCCTGGGTCGACGGCCGGGTGCCGGAGTTCCGCTGACCCTGCGCCCCCGTGCGACGAGCCCCCGACGCCCCCGCGCTTCAGGTCTGACCCCGGGGTCGCGTGCGCCCCGGGCGTGACCTCCGGCCTCGTGCCCCCGGGCGTGATCCGGGCCGATGAGCGGCCCGCCGGCCCGGGGGGCGCGCGGGCGGCGATCCGGGCACGGATCGGCCCTCGGGGTCCCGGTTCGCCGCCCCTCGCGCGCCACGAGACTGCGGCGGCCGGTCGCATCAGGGGTTCCGTTCCGCGCCGCTCTGCCCTAGGTTGCGTTCCCGGCCGGCCCTGCCGGACCTCTCCGGCGCGCCGGCCCCCCGCATGACCGAATCTGGGAGGACGAGACATGCGCATGGAAGACGTCGAACTGCAGGCCCGGGCGCTCTATGACCAGCTCGGGCCCCGCGCCATCGCCACCGCGGCGCAGCGCGCCGCCCAGTACGAGGGCGACGGCGATCGCGAGGAGGCGCACAACTGGCGCCGCATCCAGCAGCGCCTGACCGAGAAACGCGGCGCCCGCCAGGGCTGAGGCCCGCGCCCCGCACGCCCGTCGCCGCCCGTCGCCGATCTTCGCTCTGGATGGACGGCGCCGGGGGACGGGCCGATGCCGGAAGCCGGCACGAAGGGACCGCGACGACAGGCGGCGGCGCCGGCGGAGGATCGGGCCCACCGACCGCGCAGACGAAGAGGGGCGGACCGCCGGGTCCGCCCCTCTCTCATGTGCAGGGCCGGCGGCTCAGGCGGCCGAGGAGGCCTCCTCCACGAAGCCCTTCCAGTTGCGCATGTACTGCACGAAGGAGGGCGAAAGACCCTCGGCCATGAGATGCGCCTCGGAGACCGGCGTGGCGGGCGAGACGTAGCCCGCATCCGCGATCGCCCGATCCGGAAAATCGTGGCGCAGGATCGCGGCGCGCCCGATCACGGCGTAGTCGCAGCCGCGGTCCAGCACCTCCTGCGCCTGGGCGGCGGTCATCAGCTTGCCGGCCACGCCCAGCTTCGTCCCGCCCCGCGGCAGGTCGGTGAACCAGCCCAGCAGGTCGCGCTCGGCGAAGGCCTCGTCGACGGGGGTCTTGAAGCAATCCCACAGCGACATGTCGAGGTAGTCGAGCTTTCCATCCGTCATCACCTGGGCGGCCAGGTCCCGGATCTCGGCGAGCTCCATGCCGAAGCGCTCGGGCGACAGGCGCAGGCCGACCTGGAAGTCGGGGGCGCAGGCCTCGCGGATGCCGTCGAGGATCTCCAGCGTCAGGCGGGCGCGGTTCTCCAGCGCGCCGCCGTAGCGGTCGTCGCGGCGGTTGTACTTCGACGACAGGAAGGCGCAGAGGATGTAGCCGTGGGCGCCGTGGATCTCGACCCCGTCGAAGCCCGCCTTCTCGGCGCGGACGGCGGCGGCGACGAAGTCGTCGCGCAGCTGCTTGACCTCGGCCGTGGTCAGGCCGCGGGCCCCGGTCTCGGCGTCGTCGGAGGGGGCCACGACGTCGCCCGCAAGATCCTTCGGGCAGCGCATCCCGCCATGGTGCAGCTGCACGGAGGAGACCGAGCCCGCCGCCTTCAGCGCCCGGGCGAGGCGCGTCAGCCCCTCGAGATGGCGGTCGTCCCAGATGCCGAGCTGGCCGGCGAAGGCGTTGCCGTTCTGCTGGACATGCGCCGCGCAGGTCATGGTCAAGCCGAAGCCGCCCTGGGCGCGCATGGTCAGCCAGTGGAACTCCTCGTCCGAGAGCGTGCCGTCGGCATGGCTCTGCTGGTTGGTCAGCGGGGCCAGCATGAAGCGGTTCTTCCAGGCGGGTCCGCGCGCGAGCTCGAGGGTGTCGGCAAGTCGGGTCATGGCGGGTCCGGTCTCCTCCCAAATCCTTGTTGGGGGGACCGG
>CAXGVP010000612.1:0-3129 GCA_964013055.1 uncultured Albimonas sp. | reverse complement strand
TCCTTGTAGACCTCCATCGCCTCGCCGGCGCTCATCACGCGCAGGGAGGGGACGCTTTCCACTGCCGCCCGAAGCGCGGGCAGGGCGTCGGAGGGCAGGGTCAGGACCGCATGAGTGTCCTTGCGGACCATCCCCGCGCCATGTGCGGCCGCAAGCTCCGCCAGCTTCGGAAAGTCCCCCGCGGGGTCCGCCGACTGCACCGTCAGCCGCACGCGCCCCGCTTCCGTGGCGCCATAGACCGCGATGCCGGCGCTGTCCGGTCCGCGGTCGGTCATCGTCACCAGCATGTCCGACAGGAGCCCGCCCAGCTCCGGCTCCAGCGTCTTGTCCTTCAGGAAGAGGCCGACGATTCCGCACATGGCTCGCGCTCCCGCAAAATTCGGGGGCAGGCTAGCGAGGGCCTTGCGACTCGGCAAGATTTCAGGAAAGAAATTTTCCCCAGAGGCAAACCTGTCGCATCACCCGCCCGCGCCGCGGTAGCAGATGATCGACAGGTACCTCGCGGGCAGGGTGGTCAGCACCTCCGGCCCGTGGGGGGCGTCGGCCTCGAAATACAGGCTGTCGCCCGGCAGCATCTGGTAGAGGCGGTCGCGGTGACGATACTGAAGCTCTCCCTCCAGCATGTAGAGGAACTCCATGCCCTCGTGCTGGAAGGTGGGGAAGATGTCGGATTCGTCGGTCAGCGTGATCAGGTAGGGTTCCACCACCACCCCCGCGGAGGCGTGATCGAGATGGCCCAGCAGCGTGTACTGATGCCCCGAGCGGGTCCCGCGCCGCTCGACGTCCACGCCCTCGCCGGCGCGCACATGCACCGCCCCGCGGTCCTCCTCGTAGCGGCGGAAGAAGGCGGTCAGCGGAACGCCCAGTCCCTTGGACAAGGCCTGCAGCGTGGCGAGGCTGGGCGAGATGTTGCCGTTCTCGATCTTCGACAGCATCCCCAGCGACATGCCGGTGGCCGCCGCCAGGTCCGCCACCGTCACCCCCATCTTCTTGCGATAGGCGCGGACCTCGTGGCCGATGGCCTGCTCCAGGCTGTTCTCGAGCGCATCGCGGGTGGCGTGGGGGTCCTGTTTCAGTCCGCGGCGTGGGGTCTCGGTCATGCTCGGGCCTCCGCTGGTGGTCTCTTCTGGGTAAGGTTTCTTTCGCCCTGGTTGAAGGGGGCGCGTCTCCACGCCTCGGCGTTCGGAGTCCGGGGGGGAGCCGCATGAGCCGCTATTCCGCCCTCCGGCTCCTGCGCGAGGCGCTCCGCGGCAACGCCGGCTGGACCCCCGCCTGGCGCGAGCCCGAGCCCGCCCCCGCCTATGACGTGGTGATCGTCGGCGGCGGCGGCCATGGCCTCGCCACCGCCCACTATCTGGCGCGGACCTACGGCCTGACCAACGTGGCGGTGCTGGAGAAGGGCTGGATCGGGTCGGGCAACGTCGGCCGCAACACCACCATCATCCGCTCCAACTACCTGCTGGAGGGCAACAACCCCTTCTACGAGCTCAGCCTGAAGCTGTGGGAGGGGCTGGAGCAGGACCTCAACTTCAACGCCATGGTCTCCCAGCGCGGCGTGATCAACCTCTACCACTCCGACGGCCAGCGCGACGCCTACCGCCGCCGCGGCAACGCCATGCGCCTGCACGGGGTGGACGCCGAGATCCTCGACCTCCCCGCCCTGCGCAAGATGCTGCCGATGCTGGACTTCGATACCGCCCGCTTCCCGATCAAGGGCGCCCTGATGCAGCGCCGCGGCGGCACGGTGCGCCACGACGCGGTGGCCTGGGGCTATGCGCGGGCCGCCTCCTCCCGCGGCGTCGACGTGATCCCCCACTGCGAGGTCACCGCCATCCGCCGCGAGGGCGACCGCGCCGTCGCCCTGGAGACCACCCGCGGACCCATCCGCTGCGGAAAACTGGCGCTGGCCACCGCCGGCCATTCCTCGGTCACCGCGGGGATGCTGGGGATCACCCTCCCCATCGAGAGCCACGTCCTGCAGGCCTTCGTCTCCGAGGGCCTCAAGCCCTTCATCGACCACGTCGTCACCTTCGGCGCCGGCCACTTCTACGTCTCGCAGTCCGACAAGGGCGGCCTGGTCTTCGGCGGCGACATCGACGGCTACAACTCCTACGCCCAGCGCGGCGGCCTCGCCGTGGTCGAGGACGTGGTCGAGGCCGGCGTCGCCATGATCCCCGCCCTCTCCCGCGCCAAGGCCCTGCGCAGCTGGGGCGGGGTGATGGACATGTCCATGGACGGCTCCCCGATCATCGACCGCGCCCTGGAGAACGTCTTCCTCAACGCCGGCTGGTGCTACGGCGGGTTCAAGGCGACGCCGGCCTCCGGCCTCTGCTTCGCCCACCTGATCGCCACCGGAGAGCCCCACCCCACCGCCCGCGCCTTCCGCCTCGACCGCTTCGCCACCGGCGCGGTCCTGGACGAGAAGGGCGTCGGCCCCCAGCCGAACCTGCACTGAAATGGCGAGCCTCATCACCTGCCCCCACTGCGGCCCCCGCCCGCGCGAGGAATTTTCCGTGCGCGGCGACGCCACGGTGACCCGCCCCGACCCCGAGGCGGGGCCGGAGGCCTGGCACGCCTACCTCCACCTCCGCTCCAACCCCCGGGGCGTGCACAAGGAACACTGGCGCCACTCCGGCGGCTGCCGCCGCTGGCTGGTGGTGGAGCGGGACGTCGTGACCCACGCCGTCCACTCCGTCCGCGACGTGCAGGATACCGAATGACCGCCCGCCGCCTCCCCGTCGCCGCCCGCATCGACCGCGGCCGCCCGATCCGCTTCCGCTTCGACGGCCGCGAGTACACGGGCTTCGCCGGAGACACCCTCGCCTCCGCCCTCCTCGCCGCCGGCGTGACCACCTTCGGCCGCAGCTTCAAATACCACCGACCCCGCGGGGTGCTGGCGGCAGGCTCCGCCGAGCCCAACGCCCTGGTCACCGTCGGAACCGGCGGCCGGCAGGAGCCCAACGTCCGCGCCACCACGCTGGAGATCTACGAGGGCCTCGAGGCCCGCAGCCAGAACGCCTGGCCCTCCCGCCGCCTCGACATCGGCGCGTTGAACGGCCTGCTCTCCCCGCTGCTCGGGGCCGGGTTCTACTACAAGACCTTCATGTGGCCTCCGAAGGCCTGGGAGCG
>CAXGVP010000611.1:0-3130 GCA_964013055.1 uncultured Albimonas sp. | reverse complement strand
TGCGCGTCGTCTTCGTGCGCGTCGTCCCTCGTGCGAGCGTCGCCGTCGATGCTAATGACGCCGAAGCTCGACGATCTCCGCCGCTCCCGGCGCAGCGCAGCGCAGCGCGGCGCGACCGGCGGGGGGCGTTTCGGGCGGCGCAGGCGGCGGGGGCGCGCGGCGGCGGCCCCGCCCCAAGGACCGCCCTCAGGCCCCGGCCGCGTCCAGCAGCGCCATCTGCCCGGCGTCGAGCGTCATCGAGGCGGCTTTCGCGAAGCTCTCCACCTGGGCGACCGAGGTGGCCGAGGCGATGGGCGCGGTCACGCCCTCGGTCGCCATCAGCCAGGCCAGCGCCACCTCCGCGGGTTTCGCGCCCTGGGCGGCCGAGACCTCGTCCAGCGCCGCCAGCACCTTCATGCCCTTCTCGCCGAAATACTTCTCCAGCCGCGCCCCGCGCGGCCGCCCCTGCGCATCCGCCGCCGAGCGGTATTTTCCGGACAGGAACCCCGAGGCCAGCGAGAAGTAGGTCGTCACCCCCACGTCCGCCTCCCGGCACAGCGCCTTCAGATCGGCGTCGAAGGCCTCGCGGTCATGGAGGTTCAGCTCGTTCTGCAACGCCCCGTAGGCCGGCAGCCCCTCGGACTTCGCCACCGCCAGCGCCTCCCCCAGCAGGGCCGCGTCGTAGTTCGAGGCTCCGATGGAGCCGATCTTCCCCGCCTCCAGCAGCTTGGCATAGGCGCCCAGCGTCTCCTCGTGGGTCACCGTCGGGTCGGGCCAGTGCGAGAAATAGAGGTCGATCCGGTCCGTCTGCAGCCGCGACAGCGAATCCTCGACCGCCTGTCCGATCCGGCCCGCCGACAGGTCCCGCTTGCCCTGTCCCATGTCCGAGCCGACCTTGGTGAAGATCGTCACCCGCTCGCGCATCCCCGGCCGGGCGGCGAGCCAGCGGCCGATCACCGTCTCCGACTCGCCGCCCTTGTTGCCGGGGAACCAGCGCGAGTAGACGTCCGCCGTGTCGATGGCGTCGAAGCCGTGGTCGACGAAGGCGTCCAGCACCCGGAAGCTCTCGGCCTCGTCGATGGTCCAGCCGAAGACGTTGCCGCCGAAGATCACCGGGGCGATGGAAAGGCCGGTGGCGCCGAGCCTGCGCTTTTGCATGGGGATCTCTCCTGCTGCCGCCTGGCCCCGGCCGCCCGCGGGCCCCGCGCGCGACGCCCCGCTGTGCGGAGGCCGCGGCGGGGCGGGGGGCGCTCCGGGGCAGGGGGGGCCGCGCGCCGGGACCGGCCGCGGATCATGTCCTCGGGGATGATGGGCCGGCGCGGCGCGCAAATCCAGTCTCCGCCGAAACCGATCGCGCGCGGCTTGCCCCCCGGCCCCCGCCGGCATACCTCGTGAGACCGACAATCCCAGGGGAGGCAAGGCCATGGAGCATCACCACAAGACCGACCGGGTGGAGCGATGGCTCGACCTGCCCGTCCCCGCCGCCGAGGTCTGGGGGCTGATCGGCGACTTCTTCCGCCTCGACCTCTGGCATCCGGGCGTCGAGACCTCGGAGAAAGTGGAGCTGGAGGGCGAGCTCTACCGCCATGTCCGTGCAAAGGGCGGCGCCACCTTCCTCGAGAAGCTGGAGGAGACCGGCGAGCGCCTGCAGCGCTACTCCATCGCCGAGAGCGCGCTGCCGGTGGAGAACTACCTCGCCACCCTGACCTGCTTCGACCGCGAGGAGCCGGGCGCGACCGGCAGCCGCGTCTACTGGTCGGCGAGCTTCGACTCCGACAATCCCAAGGCCGACGAGATCATCGCTGGCATCTTCGAATCCGGCCTGCGCGGCCTGCGCGAGCGCTTCGGCGGCTGAGCCGCGGGGGGCGCGCCTGCGGGACGGGCCAGGGGGCCGTCGGCGCGTCGCCGGCGGCTCTTCGCAACTATGGCGAATGCGCCTAAAACCCTGCTTTCGAAATGATTGCGCTGCCATCCGCCACGTCATAGGTCCGGTCGCAAACGTGGCGTGGTGTCCGGACAAATGCAGATCGAACCTCAAGACCTCCCCATTGAAAGACTCGAGCGGTCGGTGGACCTGGCCGCGCCGGCGGACCGGGTATGGCCGCAGATCGGCGGCTTCCTCAGCATCGTCGACTGGCATCCCGCCCTCGCCTCGGGCGAGGTGCTGGAGATCGCCGGCCGTCCTCATCGCCGGGTGACGACCACCTACGGCGCCCCGGTCCTGGAGCGGCTGGAGGCGGAGGGCGAGCGGATGCTGCAGGTCGCGGTGGTCGAGAGCCTGCTGCCGCTGGAGCATCACCGCGCCACCCTGCGCTGCGACCCGCGCCCCGGCGGCTGCCGGGTGACCTGGTCGGCGGAGTTCCGCTCCCCCAGCCCGCGCGCGGGGGCGATCATCGCCAACATCCACGAGCTTGGCCTCGCCGCGCTGGCCGGGCGTTTCGGCGCGATGCCCGCATCCGGGACGTCGCCCTGCGCCAGCGGCTACGCCCGGGCCTCCTGACCCGGCCCCATCCGCCCTGCGTCGCCCCATGCGGCCTGCGCCGGACCTGAGGGCGGCATCCTCCCCGCCCGCCGGTCCGGGGGTGCGCCTGCGGGCGGGACCGCCCGCTGCGCACTCCGGTTCTCCGCCCCCTGTCCCGGACCGCCCCCTGCTCCGGACCGCCCCCTGCTCCGGACCGCCCCGGGCGATCGGCCGGACCGGCGACGCCCCCGCGCCGGCCGCCGAGGCGGCCGTTCGCCGCGCGCTCCGCACTCCCCGGCGCCCGCACGGGGCCGTCCCGATCGGTCGGCAAGACCGGCGAGGCCAGGCGCTGGCCGCCGAGGCGCCGTGCGCCCGTTGGTCGAAGTCCTCGCCCGGACCTCAAGCGCGACCCGACTTGTCCGTGGCCGCATCCTTCAGGCCCGCGTCCGACAGGCGACCCGCCCATGGGACGGGGCCGCCGCCGCAACCGCCTGCCTCGCCCCCGCACTGAGACTGCCTGAAGCCCTTGACCCCTCCGAACCACAGGTTGCGCGCATCCGCCGACGCCGCGGGGCGGGGTGGGGCGGGGAAGCGGTCGGCCCCCTCCGAGCTCCCCTTGTGCTCACCGCGTCCCGAGACGCGGCGGCGGCGGGGACCGACGGTCCCGGCTCGCCCCTGCAGGCCTCGTGG
>CAXGVP010000610.1:0-3133 GCA_964013055.1 uncultured Albimonas sp. | reverse complement strand
CGCCCTGCGCCGCGAGGGCGCGCGCGAGGCGCTGCGCGCCGCGCTGGCCGCCCCGGAGGCGCGGCGCCTGCTGATCGACCTCTCGGCCTTCATCGAGCTGCGCGGCTGGCTGCGCCCCACCGACCTCGCCCAGACCGGCCAGCTGGCGCGGCCCGTGGCCGCGACCGCGGCGGAGGCGCTGGGCAAGCGCTGGAAAAAGGTCCGCCGATGCGCGCGGGACCTCGAGAGCCTCGACGTCGAGGCCCGCCACGACCTGCGCAAGCAGCTCAAGAAGCTGCGCTATGGCGTCGATTTCTTCGGCCCGATGTGGCCCGGGGAGACGGTGGCGCCCTATGCGAAGGCGCTGCGCAAGCTGCAGACCGTGTTCGGATCGCTCAACGACATCGCCATGGCCGAGGCGCGGCTGACCGGCCCGGGCGCGCCCTGCGCCGAGCATCCCGCCGCGCAGCGCGCAGTCGGCCGGATGCTGGGGCGGATGGAGATGCAGGCGGAGGCGGACTGGACCCGGGCGCGGGTCCGCTGGCAGGCGCTGGAAGGGCTGCGGCCGTTCTGGAAGCAGCCGCCCGCGGGCTGACCCGCGGGCGGAAGGCTCAGGCCGGGTCGCCCTCGATCGAGCCGGAGTTGCCGCGATAGCGCATCGAGGCGGTGGCGGTGGCGATCAGGGTCCCCAGGTCGTCGGTCAGCCGCGCCTCGGCGAAGTAGCTCTTGCGGCCGCCGCCGGTCACCCGGCCCTCGGCGATCAGGCGCTTGCCGGACGGGCGGCCGATGTAGTTCACCGTCAGCGACAGGGTCATCACCTTGCGCGCGCGCCCGGGGTAGGGGCACCAGCTGCCCGCGAAGCCCATGGCGGTGTCCAGCAGGGTCGCGTGCACGCCGCCGTGGGGCAGGCCCTGGCGGTTCTCGTGGCGCGTCTCCAGCGGCATCTCCACCCGGCAGAAGTCCTTCTCCCAGGCGGCGATCTCGTAGCCGAGCAGGTCCTGGTAGGGATACAGCGCCTCGGCGGCGATGGGGTCGTAGTCCTGCGGCGGCTCGCCAAGGATTTCGGCGGTCTTCATGCGGGCGATGCTCCGTTGGTTGGGGGGCTGGCGGCCCTTCCCTGCCGACCGGGCGGCAGGTCGAGCGCCTTTGCGCCACCTTCCGGCGCGGGCGCTTCGCGGTCAAGCCGGGGCCGCCGCGGCACGTCGCCTCGCAGGTGCAGCAACGGGGCGCGGGCCGCAATCGCGATACGCGGGGCGCGATTTCCCGATACGCAGGGCGTACCGGTCGCTCGAAAATCGGCGAGGGCGGGCCCGCGACGTTGCGTCGTCGCGGCGCCGCAGCATTGTAAACCGCCGCCGTCGCTTCTAGCCTCGGGGCCTTCCGACCTCCGGGAGTTCCGCCATGACCGACGCCGCCGCCCCCCGCACCGCCCACCCGTGGGAGGCGCATTATCCGGCCGGCGTCGACTGGTCGATCCCGGTCCCGGACCTGACCGTCCCCCAGCTTCTGCGCGACGCCGCCGCCGCCTATCCGACGCGCGCTGCGATCGTGCACCGCGACGCCGCGCTGACCTGGCCGCAGCTCGCCGCCCACGCCTGGCGCTTCGCCAACGCGCTGACCCGCGACGGGCTGGGCCGGGGCGACGCGCTGGCGATCTACCTGCCCAACACCGCCTTCCACCCGATCGCCTTCTTCGGGGCGCTCGCCGCGGGCCTGCGCGCGACGATGCTCAGCCCGCTCGATCCGCTGCGGGTTCTGGCGCACAAGGCCACGGACTCGGGCGCGAGGACGCTGGTCACGGTGAACCTGCCGCAGATGGTCGAGATGGCGGTGCGCCTGCTCGACGAGGGCGCCTGCACGCGGGTGATCCTGTGCGACGAGGCCCAATGGGGCCCGTTCGACGCGCCGCTGGCCGAGGCCCCGGGGCGGCCGGACGTGATCCGCCTCGCCGACTGGCTGGCGGGGGTGTCCGACGCCATGCCCGCGCTGGACGGCGACCCGGGGGAGGTGGCGCTGCTGCAGTACACCGGCGGCACCACCGGCCTGCCCAAGGGCGCGATCCTGAGCCACCGCAACCTGGTCGCCGCCACCGCCTCGGTCCGCCAGTGGTCCGACGGCGCCAACGGGCGGCCCGAGCGGCAGGTGACGCTGTGCCTGCTGCCGCTGTTCCACATCTATGCGCTGATCGTGATCCTGCTGTCCTCGGCCTGGCTGGGGGGCGCGATGATCCTGCGGATGCGCTTCGACGCCGGCCAGGCGCTGGAGGACATCGAGCGCCACGGCGTCACCTACCTGCCCGGCGTGCCGACCATGTGGATCGCCATGGCCCAGCACCCCCGGATGGAGACGCGCGACCTGTCCTCGCTGCGCAGCTGCGGCTCGGGCGGGGCGCCGCTGCCGGTGGAGGTGCAGATGAAATACGAGCGCCTGACCGGCCTGCCGATCCTCGGCGGCTGGGGGATGACCGAGACGGCGGCCGCCGGCACCTCGATCCCCCGCGGGACCCAGCACACCAAGCCCGGCACCATCGGCGTGCCGCTGCCCAACGTCGAGATGAAGGTGGTCGACGCCGAGGACGCCGCCCGCGACCTCGCGCCCGGCGAGGTCGGCGAGATCGCGGTGCGCGCGCCCTCGATGGCCTGCGGCTACTGGAACCGCCATGACGCCACCGAGGAGAGCCGCGGCCCCGACGGCTGGTTCCTGACCGGCGACGTGGGGCGGATGGACGAGGACGGCTTCTTCTGGCTGGTCGACCGCAAGAAGGACCTGATCCTGTCGGGCGGCTTCAACGTCTATCCGCAGATGATCGAGCAGGCGATCTACGAACATCCCGCCGTCGCCGAGGTGCTGGTGATCGGGCGTCCCGACGCCTACCGGGGCGAGAGCGCGGCCGCCTACGTCACCCTCAAGCCCGGGCACGCGCCCTTCACGCTGGAGGACCTGCAGGCCTTCCTCGCGGACCGGGTCGGGCGCCACGAGATCCCGCGCCATCTGGGCTTCCGACCGACGCTGCCGCGGACCCCGGTCGGCAAGCTGTCGCGCAAGGACCTGCGCGACGAGATCGAGGCAGAGGCAGAGGCGGCGGCGGCCCTCGCCGGCGCGGCTCAGGCCGCCGCGTCGTAGAGCGCGCGGTAGCGCCGGGCCATCCGCTCGG
>CAXGVP010000609.1:0-3134 GCA_964013055.1 uncultured Albimonas sp. | reverse complement strand
CAGCGCCGAGGCGGCGCGGGAGATGGCGACCTTGTCGAGCCCGGTCTGCTCGGCGATGGCGCGGGTCGGCTGCGCCTCGGCCTCGCCGGTCGCGGCCAGCACGCGCCACTCGTCGCGGCTGAGGCCATGGGCATCGGCGTAGATCTGGCTGATGGCGGCGGACGTCCGCGCGGCGAGCCGCGCGATACGAAACGGCAGAAAGGCCTGGAGGAGCATCGGTCGCGTCCCTCTTGTTCGGTTCTGGGGATGACCATAGGCGCCCGCCGACGGTTTCGCATTGACCTGTGTCAAACGTTTTTCTGTGGCGAGCTGATCGTTTCGGCCGGTATTGATCTCGATATGGAAACGGAATGGCGCGAGCCTCGCGCCGATCGCCGCCAGCGCTTCGATCGTCGAATTCTGTCGACGGATGGATCGCCGCCCGGCGACCCGCCCCGCAGGGGACGGGCCGGGGCGAATCGCGCGCGACGCAAGCTTGCCGGCGCGAATCGCGCCCGGCGGCGGCTTGCCGGGGGCGGGCGCGTTAAGATAAGTGAACTAATAATGAATTGACGTCCGGCGCAGTCCCGGCGCCGCCAAGGGAAGGACGCCCCCCTCATGCTCGCCATCCGCCTCGTCGCCGCCCTCGGGCTTGCGGCTCTCGCCGGCTGCGCCACCATCACCCATGGCTCCACCGACACGGTGAGCATCGACACCCGCCCCGGCGGCGCCGCCTGCTCGGTGACCCAGGGCGGCGTGCAGATCGCGCGGGTGGAGCCCACGCCCGGCACGATCCTGGTGCCCAAGAGCAAGCACGACCTCGCCGTGCGCTGCGAGAAACAGGGCTACCAGCCCGCCGTCGGGACCGTCGGCTCGGAGTTCCAGGCGATGACCTTCGGCAACATCGTCTTCGGCGGGGTGATCGGGGTGGCGGTGGACGCGGCCTCGGGGGCGATGAACGACTACGAGCCGATGGTCACCATCACCCTGCTGCCCAGCCGCTTCGATTCGCAGTGGGAGCGCGACCGGTTCTTCGACAAGCTGCGCGACGACTACCTCGCCGAGGCCGCCGACACGCTGGCCCGCATCAAGGCCGCCTGCACCGCGGGCGACGACTGCACCCGCCAGGTCGAGACCGCCGAGCTGCGCCGCACCGAGCGCCTGGCCGAGATCGAGGCGAAGCGCGAGGCGGCCCGGATCGCCGGCTGAGGCCCCCGCGCCCGCGGCGCCGCGCCCCGTAATTCCATGCCCGTCCTCCGGCGCCGCGCCGGGGGGCGTCGGGCTCAGGCCTCAGAAATCCGAGACGATGCCCTTCTTCTCCCAGTCGCCGAAGCGGGTGGGCTCGGGGCCGTCGCGGCCGCCCAGTTCGGGGGGCAGGGGGGCGCGGTCGGCCTCCTCCTGCCGCCGCGCGGCGGCCTCGGCCAGCGCGCGCTCCGCGGCGGCGCGCAGCCGCGCCTCTTTCTCGCCGGTGCCGTCCGCCATATATCTTCTCCCGAGCCGCCCTGGCGCGCGCGTGTTCCGCGCCTCCCCGGACATAGTCCGCGAAGGCGGGGCCGCAAACCCCCCGGGGCCGGGCTCGACCTCATAGCGGCGTGGATGCGAAGCCATGAACTACGTCAAGACGGCGATGCTGCTGGCCTTCCTCACCGCGCTCTTCATGGGCGTGGGCTTCCTGCTGGGCGGCGGCTCGGGGATGATGATCGCGCTGGTGGTGGCGATCGGCATGAACGCCTTCGCCTACTGGAACTCCGACAGCCTGGCGCTGAAGGCCCACCGCGCCAGGGAGGTCGACGCCGCCGCGGCGCCCGAGCTGCACGCCATGGTCGCGCGCCTGGCGAAGGCCGCCGAGCTGCCGATGCCCAGGGTCTGCGTGATCGAGACCGACCAGCCCAACGCCTTCGCCACCGGCCGCAACCCCGAGAACGCCGCCGTGGCGGTGACCACCGGCCTGATGCGCCAGCTCGACCGCGACGAGCTTGCCGGCGTCATCGCCCATGAGCTCGCCCATATCCGCAACCGCGACACGCTGATCATGACGATGGCCGCGACCGTGGCCGGCGCGATCTCGATGCTGGCCCAGTTCGGCCTGTTCTTCGGCGGCGGCGCGCGGGACGAGCGCAATCCCCTGGGCTTCATCGGCGTCATCGCCGCCGCGCTGTTCGCGCCGTTTGCGGCGATGCTGATCCAGATGATGATCTCGCGCACCCGCGAATACGCCGCCGACCGCGCCGGCGCCCAGATCTGCGGCGACCCGCTGGCGCTGGCCTCGGCGCTCCGCCGCATCGCCGGCGGCGGCAAGGCGCGGGTGATGGAGAGCGCCGAGCGCGATCCCGCCACCGCGCACATGTTCATCGTCAACCCGCTTGCGGGCCGCGGCGCCGACAGCCTGTTCTCGACCCACCCCGCCACCGCCAACCGCATCGCCGCGCTCGAGGCGCTGGCCCGCGAGATGGGCCGTCCCGGCGCGGGCCATGGCGGGCGCCGCGCCGCCCCCGCCGGCTGGAACCCCCTGGCGGTGGAGGAGGAGACGGTCGACGCCGGCGCCGAGGATCCCGCGCGCCCCGGCCCCGTCCGCCAGGCCCCGACCCGCATCCCCCGCGCCGGCGGCCGCGCCGGCCCCTGGCGCTGATCGTCCGGGCGCGGCCCCCGCGCCCGGCCCGCAAGGCTTGCCCCCGGGCGTGGTTTCCATGCCCCGGCCCGCAAGGACCTCCCCCGGGCGCGGCCTCTCGGCCCCGGCCCGCACGGACTTTCCCGGGCGCGGCCTCCGCGCCCCGGCCCGCAAGGACTTCTCCCGGGCGCGCGCCTCTGCGCCCCGGCCCACAAGGACCGCTCCGACCCGTGACCCGACCGACGTGACCCAGCCGCCCCGACCGCGCCGCAAGGGCCCTCGCCCCCCTGACGCCCCCGCGCCCGCCGCGCGTGGCTCGGCGCCCGGGCGGCCCGACCCCCGCCCCCCCGCCGAGCGGCCCCATGCCGAGCGCATCGAGGCCCTGCGCCTGCTCTCGGGCGTGCTGCGCGAGCGCCGGTCGCTCTCCGAGCTGACCGCCGCCGCCCCCGACCTGCCCCCCCAGATCCGCGCCCGCGCCACCCATCGCGCCGCCGAGACGCTGCGCCGCCTCGGCCAGGCCGACGCGGTGCTGGCGCGCTTCGTGCGG
>CAXGVP010000608.1:0-3139 GCA_964013055.1 uncultured Albimonas sp. | reverse complement strand
GACTACTTCTCCGAGGAGATCCGCCGCCAGCTGGTCGACCGCCTAGGCGCGGACGAGGTCGAGGGCGGCGGCCTGACGGTGCGCGCGACGCTCGATCCCAGGCTGCAGCGCGTGGGCGCCGACGCCCTGCGCGCGCGCCTGGTGGACTGGGACAAGACCCGCCAGGGCTGGCGCGGCCCGATCGCCCAGCTCGACCCCGCGCAGCTGGAGACCGAAGAGGGCTGGCGCCGCGCGCTTGCCTCGGCCCGCGCGCCCGCCGACATCCCCGGCTGGTTCCCCGCCGTGGTCCTGCAGGTCGGCGAGAGCAGCGCGCGCATCGGCATCCAGGACGTGCCCGAGGACGCGGACGGCCATTTCGTCGGCATCGCCGACGCCAACTGGGCCAAGCCGGAGCTCGAGCGCGGCGGCGTCGGCCGCGCCCCGCGCAAGCCCGCCGACATCTACGCCGTGGGCGACGTGATCATGGTCGCGGCCGAGGACGCCGACGGCGCCGAGATCGGCGACCTGCAGGGCGAGGCCCTGCTGGCGGAGGTCGACAGCTGGTCGCTGCGCCAGATCCCCGAGATCGAGGGCGCCTTCATGGCCATGGACCCGACCACCGGCCGGGTGCTGGCGATGCAGGGCGGCTTCAGCTTCGAGACCTCGGTGTTCAACCGCGCCAGCCAGGCCAAGCGGCAGCCGGGCTCGTCGTTCAAGCCCTTCGTCTACGCCGCGGCGCTCGACAACGGCTACACGCCCTCCTCGGTGATCCTGGACGCGCCGATCGTGATCGACACCGGCTCGAACGAGCTGTGGCGGCCGACCAACTCGTCGAACAAGTTCTACGGCCCCTCGCCGATGCGGGTCGGCATCGAGCAGTCGCGCAACGTGATGACCGTGCGCCTGGCGCAGGAGATCGGGATGGACCGCGTGGCCGAATATGCCGAGCGCTTCGGGGTCTACGAGAACATGCCCCACCACCTCAGCTACGCGCTGGGCGCGGGGGAGACGACGCTCTACCAGATGGTCGGCGCCTACGGGATGTTCGCCAACGGCGGCTGGCGGATCGAGCCGACCCTGGTCGACCGCGTGCAGGACCGCTACGGCGAGACCCTGTTCAAGCAGGACAACCGCGCCTGCTACGAGTGCACCGAGGTCTGGGAGGCCGGGCTGAAGGAGCCGGTGCCCACCCCCGACAAGCAGCTGATCATGGACCCGGTGACGGCCTTCCAGCTGACCTCGATGATGCGCGGCACGGTGGAGCGGGGCACGGCCACGACGCTCGCCTCGCTGGGCATCCCGATGGCGGCCAAGACCGGCACCACCAACGACGCCCGCGACGCCTGGCTGATCGCCTTCACCCCCAACATGGTGGCGGGCTGCTACATCGGCTACGACAACCCCCGCCCGATGGGCCGGGGCGCCTATGGCGCGACCATGTGCGGGCCGGTGATCAAGGCCTTCATGGAAGAGGCGATGAAGGACCGTCCGCATCTCGACTTCCACGTGCCCCCGGGCGCGGTGATGGCCAAGATCGACCGCGGCTCGGGCCGGCGCCTCTCGGACGACGCTTCGGGCCCCGGCGTGGTGGTCGAGGCCTTCCACCCGGGCGAGGAGCCGCAGATCGGCGAATACTCGGGCGGCCGGGTCATCGACGGCGGTTTCGTGGCCTACAAGGGCGGCGACCTGCCGATGTCGCTGGACGCCAGCGCCGACTCGGGCGGGGCCTTCGGCGGCGGGGCGGCGCCCTCGGCCGGCGGGTCCTCGGGGGGGGCGGCGCGGCCGGCGCCGCCGAAGCCCTCGGCCGGCGGCTTCGGCTCCGGCGGGCTTTACTGAGGCCCGGGACCCTTTCGCAGGTCGGACAAGGCGCGCGGCTCTCTTGAGCCGCGCGCTTCGCCGGTCTAAATCCCCCCATCGCGCAATGGCGCCTCCGCCGGGGCCGTCGCGCGCTTTCAGGACGAGGAGCGTCTCCATGCGCGCGGAAACCCAGGGCGTCGTCGCCGAGATCGAGAAATCGCTGGACCTGCTGCGCAAGCGCCTGGGCTGGGAGACGGCCGAGCACCGGCTTGAGGAGCTCAACGCCCGCGTCGAGGACCCCACCCTGTGGGACGACCCCGCCAACGCCCAGAAGGTGATGCGCGACCGCCAGGTGCTGGCCGATGCGCTGGAGCGCACCAAGGGCATCGGCCAGGAGCTGTCCGACAACGTCGAGCTGATCGAGCTGGGCGAGATGGAGGACGACGCCGAGGTGATCGGCGAGGCGGAGGCCGCGCTGGCCGAGCTGCGCGACCGCGCCGCCGCCGCCGAGATCGAGGCGCTGCTGGACGGCGAGGCCGACGGCTCGGACACCTTCCTCGAGATCAACGCCGGCGCCGGGGGGACCGAGAGCTGCGACTGGGCGCAGATGCTGGCGCGCATGTACACCCGCTGGGCCGAGGCGCATGGCTACAAGGTCGAGCTGATGAGCGAGAGCGCGGGCGAGGAGGCGGGGATCAAGTCGGCCTCCTACAAGATCTCCGGGCCCAACGCCTACGGCTGGCTGAAGTCGGAATCCGGCGTGCACCGGCTGGTGCGGATTTCTCCGTTCGACAACGCGGCGCGGCGGCAGACCTCGTTCTCGTCGGTGTGGGTCTATCCGGTGGTGGACGACTCGATCGAGATCGACATCAAGCCCAACGAGATCCGCATCGACACCTACCGCTCCTCGGGCGCCGGCGGGCAGCATGTGAACACCACCGACTCGGCGGTGCGCATCACCCACCTTCCGACCAACATCGTGGTCACGTCCTCGGAGAAGTCCCAGCACCAGAACCGGGCGAACGCCATGGCGGCGCTGAAGTCGAAGCTTTACGAAATGGAGCTTCGCAAGCGCAACGAGGCGATCCAGGAGGCCCACGACGCCAAGGGCGAGATCGGCTGGGGCAACCAGATCCGCAGCTACGTCCTGCAGCCCTACCAGATGGTCAAGGACCTGCGCACCAACGTCGAGACCTCGGACACCGGGGGCGTTCTGGACGGGGACCTGGACAAGTTCATGGCCGCCGCCCTGGCGCTGGAGGTCACCGGCAAGTCCCGGGCCGAGGCGATGGCCGAGGACTGATCTTTCCGGTTGCGGCGGGGTCTGGAGACGGCGGACGGGGCGAGGCCCCGTCCGCCGTTT
>CAXGVP010000607.1:0-3150 GCA_964013055.1 uncultured Albimonas sp. | reverse complement strand
CGGCGCGCAGCGCAGCCCAACCTCGCGGCCCAGCGCCTCGAGCCGCGCGCGGCGGCGGTCGTCCGGATCCACGAGGACCAGCCTCGGGCGATGGGCCGGCGACGTCATTCAACCCCTCCCTGCGCGGCCGGCGACGGCCGCGTCTTGCCAGGTTTCGCCCCCTCTCCGGCGAGTCCCGCCAACAGCGGGCGGCCGGCACTCTGTATCTCTCGATGTAAACGATCTGTGAACCTTCTATTCAGGAAGATTAAGATCAGATGCATCCAAGTCAGGGTTGTTTAACAAACCGGATTCGACAGTGAGATTCCGCACAGACTGGCGCAAGTACACTTGATTTTAATTGTAACCGCCGTAACGTCAGGCGCCCATCGCTGCCCGTTCGCTTCGCAAAGGGAACCGATCTCATGCCCGAAGACGCGACCCATCTCGCTTTCGCCGGGGAGGCGGAACCGATCTCGGACGACAGACCCTACCTCGAGGCGGCCGAGGCGCTCGGCTGCGAGGTCGCCGCGGTGAAGGCGGTGGCCGAGGTGGAATCCCGCGGCGACGCCTTCCTGCCCGACGGCCGCCCCAAGATCCTGTTCGAGCGTCACATCTTCTCCCGCTCCACCCGCAACGCCCATGACGCCCGGCATGGCGAGGTCTCGAACCCCTCCCCCGGCGGCTACAAGGGCGGCGAGGCGGAATACGAGCGTCTCGCCGAGGCGATCAAGCTCGACCGCGCCGCGGCGCTGGAGTCGGCCTCCTGGGGCAAGTTCCAGATCATGGGCTTCAACGCCTCGACCTGCGGCTTCCGCACGGTGGAGGATTTCGTCGAGGCGATGTGCGCCTCGGAGGAGGCGCAGCTGGACGCCTTCGTGGCCTTCGTGAAGCGCAACGGGCTGGACCGCGCGCTGCGCGCCCGCGACTGGGCGGCCTTCGCGCGGGGCTACAACGGCCCGGCCTACGCGAAGAACCGCTACGACGAGAAGATGGCCGCCGCCTATCGCCGCCATTCCCGGGCCGAGGGCACGGGCTTCCGCGTCGAGACGGTGCGCGACCTGCAGGTGGCGCTGAACTTCCTGGGCGCCGACGCGGGCGACGCGGACGGGCTGATGGGCCCCAGGACCGCCTCCGCCATCCGCCGCTTCCAGTCCGAATGCCGCCTGCCCGAGACCGGGCGCCCCACGCCCGCGCTGATGCAGGCGGTGCAGGCCGTCTACTTCGCCCTCGGCGGCAAGGAGGCGCGCGGCGTCGTCTGACCCCGCCCCCCCCCCTGCCCCCGTTTCCATCCAAGGAGGCGCCGATGCTGCCCGTGGTCCTTCCCCTGCTCACCTCCCTCGCCCCCGTGCTCGCCCGGGCCGTCACCGGCTCGGACCGCGCCGGCGAAGTGACCTCCGCCGTCTCCTCGGTCGTCGAGCGGGTGGCGGGGATCAAGCCCGACACGCCCGAGAAGGTCGAGCGGGTCCAGGCGATGATCCAGGCCGACCCGAAGCTGTTCATGGAGATGCGCACCCAGCTGCAGGCCATCGAGCAGGCGGAGCTGGAGGCCTACCTGGGCGACCGCAAGGACGCCCGCGCCCGCGACGTCGAGCTGCGCCGGCTGGGCGAGGCGGGCAACACCCGCGCCAACGTGATGCTGGCGATGGCCTTCGGCGCGATCATCGTGATCGCCGGCGCGCTGGTGCTGCTGAACGCCTACGGCCAGGCGAACGAGTTCACCGGCGCGATCTTCGGGTTTCTCACCGGCATCGGCGGCATGTTCGCGCGCAACGTCGGCTCGGCCTTCGATTTCGAGTTCGGCTCCTCGCGCGGGTCCCAGAAGAAGAGCCAGCAGCTCGAGGATCTGACCGCCCGCCTGCAGGAGGTGCAGGGCCAGGCGGCGCAGGGCGCGGTCAGCGGCATCGTGGGCGGCGTGGCGGGGGGCATCGCCCGGGCCGCGCCCGAGGCGATCGAGGCGGTGCGCGACGCCTTCGAGGACGACTCGGACGATCTCAACCGCAGGAGCCTCGGCGCCTTCCGCCGCCGGATGTCCGCCGCCCCCGCCCCCGGCTGACCCCTCGCGCCGCCCCGGGCCGCGCGCCCGTCATGCGCCGCCCCCGCCGCCGGCTGCGCCCGCGCGCCGCCCCCGGGCGCGCGCCATGCGCCAAGCCGGATGCGACGCCCCCGGCGCAGCGTCGCCGTCGCCGCGCCCCGGATGCGACGCCTCCGGCGCGCCGGCGGCCGCGGGCGGCGCAGATCACGCAGCGTCGCCGCCTCATTGACATTCAATTTATAGAATATATATGAATCGCATCGAACGCCGCGGCTCCGCGGCCTGGCGCCGGCGAGGGTCGCCGGACGGCGCGCGCGAGCCCCGAGCGGATGCGGAGGACGCCCCGATGACCCTTGATCGCTACCTGCTGGCTTTCGCCGGCTTCATGGTCCTGCTGTCGGTCGTGCTGACGGTTCTGGCCTCGCCGCATTTCGTGTGGCTGACGGTTTTCGTGGGCGCGAACCTGCTGCAGTCGGCCTTCACCGGCTTCTGCCCTGCCGCGATGATCCTGCGCCGCCTCGGCGCGAAGCCCGGCCCGGCCTTCTGACCGCCCCCGGCGCGCCCGGTCACGCCCCACCCGCCCCCGGCCGCGCCCCCGCGGCCGGACAGGCCTCGCGCCCGCCGCACGCCTTCCGGACGCCGCAGCGGCCAGCCCCCGCGCAGGCGTGAGCCCCGCGATGCCGCCGCACGAAACATCGAACGCTATCAGGGTGATGGCGGAGACGAAGGGATTCGAACCCTCGAAACCCTTCCGGGTTTACTCCCTTAGCAGGGGAGCGCCTTCGACCACTCGGCCACGTCTCCGCGGAGGGGTGTAGCAGTCCGGGCGCCCGAGTTACAAGGCTGATTCGACATGCGGATCCCACGCGCGGCGGCAAGCGCCAAGCGTTTGGAAACACGGGGGGAAGCCGCTTCGCGACACGCGGCATCCGGGGAGATCCGATCGAAAGTCCGAAGCGGTGTGCGCAGCGCCTCCGCGGCGAGGGCGGGACAGGCGATGTCGCGGAGCGTCTGCGTCGCGCGGGCCTGGCAGCGGCACGGGGCGGACCGGGAGGCGGCGCGAGGCGCACAAGCCCGGCCGGCGCAGTGCGGTCAGCGGCGCCTTGCGCCGGCGCGGATCGCGCCTGCTACGCTCG
>CAXGVP010000606.1:0-3154 GCA_964013055.1 uncultured Albimonas sp. | reverse complement strand
GTCTCGCGGCCCCGGGCGGCGCTGCGTCGAGGCTTGCAGACGGCCTCGCGGGGCGGGAGGCGCTGCGGCGCCTGGCGCGGGCCGTGGCGCCCGGCGCGGGGCGGTCGTCCCGATGCGGAACGGCGACGGTCGGGTGGAAATGAGGCGTCTCTGCGTCGCCCTGTCTCTGGACCTGTCGGTCGGGGGCGGCTAATCGGGCGGCGGAATGGTCTCCGCCTGCCGGGCGGCGATCGCCTCAGACATATCGTCCCGCCAGCCGCGAGAGCGCCAGCCGGAGAGCCGACGCGGACGGGCCGGGGAAGGAACGCGAAGGGGGACTGCCACGTGGCCCACGCAGAATCGGACGCCGAACCGACGCGCCGGGATTTCCTCTATATCGCCACGGCCGCGGCCGGCGCCGTGGGCGTCGGCGCTGCAGTGTGGCCTGCCATCGACCAGATGAACCCGTCGGCCGACGTCCTGGCGCTCGCCTCGATCTCGGTGGACATCTCGGGTCTCGAAGAGGGCAGCCAGCTGACGGTCAAGTGGCGCGGCAAGCCGGTGTTCATCCGCCACCGCACCGCCGATGAGATCGCCGCCGCCCGCGAGGTGCCGATGGGCGACCTCAAGGACCCGATCGCCCGCAACGACAACCTGCCCGGCGACGCGCCCGCGACCGATGCGGATCGCGCGCTCGACGACGAGGGCAAGTACCTGGTCATGCTGGGCGTGTGCACGCACCTGGGCTGCGTGCCGCTGGGCGACGGCGCCGGGGACTTCGGCGGCTGGTTCTGCCCCTGCCACGGCTCGCACTACGACACGGCCGGGCGCATCCGCCGCGGCCCCGCCCCCGAGAACCTTCCCGTGCCGGTCGCCGCGCTGGCCGACGGCGTCGTGACGCTGGGCTGAGGAGACGACCCTGATGGCTGGCATCCCGCACGAGCACTACGAGCCCAAGTCGGGCTTCGAGAAGTGGCTTCATTCCCGTCTGCCGATCGGCGGAATGATCTACGACACCCTGATGATCCCCACGCCCAAGAACCTGAACTGGATGTGGATCTGGGGCATCATCCTGACCTTCTGCCTCGTGATGCAGATCGTCACCGGCATCATCCTGGTGATGCACTACACCCCCCACGTGGACCTCGCCTTCGCCTCGGTCGAGCACATCATGCGCGACGTGAACGGCGGCTGGCTGATCCGCTACGTGCACATGAACGGCGCCTCGCTGTTCTTCATCGCCGTCTACTTCCACATCTTCCGCGGCCTCTACTACGGCTCCTACAAGGCCCCGCGCGAGATCACCTGGATCATCGGCGTGCTGATCTACCTCGCCATGATGGCGACGGCGTTCATGGGCTACGTGCTGCCCTGGGGCCAGATGTCCTTCTGGGGCGCGACGGTGATCACCAACCTGTTCTCGGCGCTGCCGCTGGTCGGCGAGCCGATCGTGAACTGGCTGTGGGGCGGCTTCGCCGTCGACAACCCGACGCTGAACCGGTTCTTCTCGCTGCACTACCTGCTGCCCTTCGTGATCGCGGGCCTGGTGGCGGTGCACATCTGGGCCTTCCACTCGACCGGCAACAACAACCCCACGGGCGTTGAAGTCCGCCGCGGTTCGATCGAGGAGGCCAGGAAGGACACCCTGCCGTTCTGGCCGTACTACGTGATCAAGGACATCTTCGCCCTGGCCGTGGTGCTGCTGTTCTTCGTCGTCCTGGTGTTCTACATGCCCAACTGGCTGGGCCACCCGGACAACTACATCGAGGCCAACCCGCTCTCGACGCCGGCGCACATCGTGCCCGAGTGGTACTTCCTGCCCTTCTACGCCATCCTGCGCGCCATCACCTTCGACATCTGGTTCATCGACTCGAAGCTGGGCGGCGTGATCGCCATGTTCGGCTCGATCGCGGTGCTGGCGCTGGTGCCGTGGCTGGACACCTCGCGGACCCGCTCGGGCCGCTACCGGCCCAAGTTCAAGGTCTGGTTCTGGGTGTTCGTCGTCAACTTCTTCGTCCTGATGTGGTGCGGCGGCCAGCCGGCCGAGGGCCTGATCCCGACGATCTCGCTGATCGGCACCCTCTACTGGTTCGGCTACTTCCTGGTCATCCTGCCCCTGCTGGGCCTGCTGGAGACCCCGAAGCCCGCGCCGGCCACGATCGAGGAGGACTTCGATCGGATGATGGACGAGAAGTACGCGAAGAAGGGCGGCGCCGCCGCCACGCCCGCCGAGTGAGCCGGGGAAGGGAGAGACATACGATGCGCATCCTGACCGCAGCCCGCTCCGCAGGCCTTCTGGCCGCGGCCGCCCTGGCCCTGCCCCTCGCCGCTTCGGCGGCGGAGGGCGGCGGCCACGTCACCGACGTCGGCTTCTCCTTCGAGGGGCCGCTCGGCTCCTTCGACCAGGCGCAGCTGCAGCGCGGCCTCCAGGTCTACAACGAGGTCTGCGCGGCCTGTCACGGGCTGAAGTTCGTGGCGTTCCGCAACCTTGGCGACCCGACCGGCCCCGGCTACGACGACGCCCAGGTGGCGGCGATGGCCGGCCTCTACCAGGTGGCCGACACGTCGGACGAGGCGCTTCCGGGCGACATGCGCACCGCGGTGGCCTCGGACAAGTTCCCGGCGAACACCGCGGCGGGCGCTCCGGACCTGAGCCTGATGGCCAAGGCCCGCGCCGGCTTCCACGGCCCCTACGGGACCGGCGTCAGCCAGCTGGTGAACGGCATCGGCGGGCCCGAGTACATCTACTCGCTGCTCACCCACTACACGGGCGAGACCCAGGACGTGGCCGGCGTCACGCTCTACGAGAACGAGACGATGGCCGGCGGCCTGATCTCGATGCCGCCGCCGCTGTCGGACGACATCGTGGAGTATGCCGACGGCACGCCCGCGACGGTCGACCAGATGGCCAGGGACGTCTCGGCGTTCCTGATGTGGACGGCCGAGCCGAACCTGGCCGACCGCAAGGCGGCCGGCGCGCGCAACTTCATCTTCGTGGGCCTGCTGGCGGTGCTGCTGTACCTGACCAACAAGAAGCTCTGGGCGACCGTGAAGAAGAAGAAGAAGAAGGCGGCCGCCTGAGGCCGACGCGCCGGACGGATGTTCGCGCGACAGGACGAGGGCCCCGACCGCAAGGTCGGGGCCCTTCTTTTTTGCGCGCGGGCTCCGGTCCGGC
>CAXGVP010000605.1:0-3157 GCA_964013055.1 uncultured Albimonas sp. | reverse complement strand
CGCCCCCGGCTCCGCCGCCGACGAGAAGGCGCTGTCGGCGACGCTGGACACGGTGCTGGCCTATGTGATGACCGGCGACCCGGAGGTCGACCGCCTCTCCGAGGCCGGTCTGCGGGGCCTGTCCCGCGTGCTGACCTCGCGCACGGCGGTGGAGCCGGCGGACCCGATCGGCGTGGACCTGGAGAGCGACGAGCTCGCCTTCTACCCGCTGCTCTACTGGCCGATCTCGGCCGAGATGCCGACGCCTTCCGACGCGGCCTATGCGCGGCTGAACCAGTTCACCCGGACGGGCGGGATGATCGTCTTCGACACCCGCGACGCGCATCTCGCCTCCGGCTTCGGGACCGGCACGCCGGAGGGGCGGGCGCTGCGCCGGCTCGCCGCGCCGCTGGACCTGCCGCCGCTCGAGCCTGCGCCGGCGGATCATGTGCTGACCCGCACCTTCTACCTGCTGCAGACCTACCCCGGCCGCTGGCGCGGCGGCGAGGTCTGGCTGGAGGCCGCCGCCGACGCCGCCGAGACCGACGGGACCCCCTTCCGCCACCTCAACGACGGCGTCTCGCCGGTGGTGATCGGGGCGGCGGACTGGGCGGCGGCCTGGGCGGTGGACGACGACGGCCAGTTCATCGTCCCCGTCGGCCGCGACGGCGGCCGCCAGCGCGAGATGGCCTTCCGCTTCGGGGTCAACCTGGTGATGTACGTCCTAACCGGCAGCTACAAGTCCGACCAGGTCCACGTCCCCGCCCTGCTCGAGAGGCTGGGCAACTGATGCGCCCCGCGCCCGCCACGCTCGCCACCCCGACGCCGGCTTACCCGACGCCCGTCGCCCGGACCCCCGCGACCCGGAGCCAGGAGACGACCCGAGCATGAACGCCGAGATCGACTTCGCCCCCCTGCTGCCGCTGGAATGGCTGGCGGTCCTCGCCGCGATCTCGGCCGCGGCGGTGGTCCTGTCGCTGGTGCTCCGCTCGCCCGGCTGGGCGCTGCGGGGGCTGGCGGCGCTGGCGCTGCTGGCGGCGCTGGGCAACCCCTCGCTGACGCAGGAGCTGCGCGACCCGCTGCCCGACGTCGCCATCGTGGTGATCGACGAGAGCGCCTCGAACGCCATCGACGGCCGCGACGTGCAGACGGCCGACGCGGAGACGGAGCTGGCGCAGGCGCTGGACGCGCTCGCCCGCGACCCCGACGCCCCGATGGAGGTGCGCACGGTGCGCGTCGACCGCCGCTCCGAGAGCGTGGAGGACGCCGCCCAGGGCACCCGCCTGCTGACCGCGCTGGAGGGCGCGGCGGCCGAGATCGCCCCCGACCGCATCGCCGGCGCGATCCTGGTCACCGACGGCCAGGCCCATGACCCGGAGATCTTCTCGAACTTCCCCGCCCCCGTGCACGTCCTGCTGACCGGGCGCGAGGGCGAGTGGGACCGCCGCCTCGCCCTGCAGACCGCCCCCGCCTTCGGCATCGTGGGCGAGGAGGTCGACGTCGCCTTCCGCGTCGAGGCGCTGGGCGACGCGCCCGAGGAGGCGACCCGCTTCGCCCGCGTCGAGGTGCGCCTCGACGGCGAGATCCACACCGTCGTCGACGCCCCCGTCGATCGCACCATGACCCTGCCGATCCCGATCGAGCATGGCGGCTCCAACGTCGTCTCGCTCTCGGTGGCGATGCGCGACGGCGAGCTGACCGACCGCAACAACGCCGCCGTGTTCTCGGTCAACGGGGTGCGCGACCGGCTGCGGGTGCTGCTGGTCTCGGGCGAGCCGCATCCGGGTGAGCGGACCTGGCGCAACCTGCTCAAGGCCGACCCCTCGGTCGACCTGGTGCATTTCACCATTCTCCGCCCGCCGACCAAGCAGGACGGGGTGCCGGTGTTCGAGCTGTCGCTGATCTCGTTCCCGACCCGCGAACTCTTCATGCAGAAGATCGACGAGTTCGACCTGATCATCTTCGACCGCTACCGCCGGCGCGGCGTGCTGCCCAACGCCTATATCGAGAACGTGGCCCGCTACGTGCGCGACGGCGGCGCGATCCTGATCGCCTCCGGCCCCGCCTTCGCCGGGGTCGAGAGCCTTTATCGCACGCCGCTGCGCTCGGTTCTGCCCGGCCGCCCGACGGCCCGGATCTTCGAACAGGGCTACCGCCCCGAGGTCACCGACCTGGGCGAGCGTCACCCCGTCACCGCGGGCCTCGTGCACGAGAGCGCGGTGCAGGCCGCCCCCTCCGCCGAGGCGCAGGAGGCGGCCGAGGCCGCGGGCGAGGGCCCCACCTGGGGCCGCTGGTTCCGCCAGATCGAGCTGGAGGCGACCTCGGGCCAGACGGTGATGTCGGGCGCGGGCGCGGCGCCGCTGCTGATCCTCGACCGGGTCGGGGAGGGACGGGTGGCGTCTCTGGCGTCGGATCACGCGTGGCTGTGGTCGCGCGGCTTCGAGGGCGGCGGGCCCCAGGCGGAGCTGCTGCGCCGCCTCGCCCACTGGCTGATGAAGGAGCCGGAGCTGGAGGAGGAGGCGCTGACCGCCGAGGTCTCGGGCGCCGAGGTCACCGTCACCCGCCGCTCGGTCGAGACCACCCCCGGCCGGCTGACCGCCACCTCCCCCTCCGGCGAGACCGTGGAGGCGGAGTTCGAGGAGGTCGGCCCCGGCCGCTGGCAGGCCGTGATCCGCGCCGAGGAGCCGGGGCTGTGGACCCTGACCGACGGCGTCCTCGAAGGCGTCGCGGCGGTCGGCCCGCCCGCCCCGAAGGAGTTCGAGAACCCGGTGTCGACGGGCGCGGTGCTCGCGGCGCTGGCGGATGCGTCGAACGGCGGGGTGATGCGGCTGGCGGACGGGATGCCCGACCTGCGCCGGGTGCGCCCGGGGCGGACGGCGGCGGGACGCGGCTGGATCGGGATGGCGCGGCAGGAGGCCTACTCGGTGCGCGACATCACCCTGACGCCGCTGGCGCCGGGCTGGCTGATGCTGCTGCTGGCCGCGGGTCTGGCGCTGGGGGCCTGGCGGATCGAAGGGCGCTGAGGGCCCGGTCTACAGGCGCCCTGCGGGCGGGCTTGGCTGGGCCTGTGAGTGTGGGGAGGTTGGGAGGGGTTCCCCAGGGGCGAGCCTCCGGCGGGCTCCGGACTCACCCAAGAACAAGGCCCGCGCCTGTTCTCCGGAGCCGTCCATCGCGTCTG
>CAXGVP010000604.1:0-3157 GCA_964013055.1 uncultured Albimonas sp. | reverse complement strand
GGCGTCCGCCAGCGCGCGGGCGTGGATCTCCGCCTCCGGCGCCGGGTAGGCGGGGGAGCCGATGGCCCGCGACGTGGCGACGGAGAGCTCGAGGAAGGTCTCGAGGTCGTCGTCGGGATGCGGACGGGGCTTCGACAGGGCCTCCAGCGCCTCGGGCGTGCCGGGGGGCAGGCCGGGCTCGGAGGTCGTCGACATGATCGAGGTCAGCGACAGCGCCTTGGCCCGGTGATCGCAGGCGACGAGCTGGGCGATCATGCCGCCCATCGACATGCCGGCGATATGCGCCTGCGGGATCGCCAGCGCATCCAGCAGGCCGGCGCAGTCGGCGGCCATGTCGGACAGGTAGTAGGGCGCCTCGGGCCAGCGGCCGGCCTGGCGCTCGGCGACGATGGCCTGCAGGTCCGGCACGCCCGCCTCGTCGAACCACTGGCTGAGGCCGACGTCGCGGTTGTCCATGGCGATCACCCGGAAGCCGCGGTCGGTCAGCGCATCCAGGAACCCCTGCGGCCAGCGGATCATCTGCATGCCCAGGCCGCAGATCAGCAGCAAGGGCGCGCCGGTCTCGGGGCCGTAGGTCTCGTAGGTCAGGCGGATGCCGTTGGCGGTGGTCTGGGGCATGGGGCTCTCTCCTTGCCGGGGGTGCGAGGGCTGTCGCACATTTTGACCCGGGTGAAAATAGGCCGACGAGATTTTCGCCCTCGCCTGTCGTTGCGTCCTTTCGGGGGACGGGGCGGGCCCTGTATAAGGGGCGGAACAGATTCGAAATAGCGGTATGGTGAAGATGGCGCAGGGCGGAGCAGGGCCGGAGGTCGACGTGATCGTCGTGGGCGCCGGGCTTTCGGGCATCGGCGCGGCGCGCTGGCTGAGGGTGAAGCGGCCGGGCGACCGCATCGCGATCCTGGAGGAAAAGCCGCGCCTGGGCGGCACCTGGGACCTGTTCCGCTATCCGGGCATCCGCTCGGACAGCGACATGCACACCATGGGCTACGCGTTCAAGCCATGGACCGAGGCGAAGGCGATCGCCGACGGCCCCTCGATCCTGCGCTATGTGCAGGAGACGGTGGAGGAGAATGGACTGCTCCCCCTGATCCGATTCGAGACTTCGGTCCGCCGCGCCGCCTGGTCGACGGCCGAAGGGCTGTGGCGGCTGGAGGTGATCGAGAAGGGCGAGGCGAAGACCCTGACCACCCGCTTCCTCTTCGGCTGCACGGGCTATTACGACCACCACGCGGGCCACCTGCCGCAGTGGGAGGGGTACGGCGACTACGAAGGGACCCTCGTGCATCCGCAGTTCTGGCCCGAGGGGCTGGACGTGACGGGCAAGCGGGTGGCGCTGATCGGCTCGGGAGCGACCGCGGTCACCCTGACCCCGGCGCTGGCCGAGACGGCGGCGCACGTGACCCAGGTGCAGCGCAGCCCGACCTATGTCGTCTCGCGCCCCGGGGAGGACGCCTTCGCCAACGGGCTGCGCCGATGGCTGCCCGACCGGCTCGCCTATTCGCTGACCCGCTGGCGGACGATCCTGGCGGGGCGGATGCGCCGGCGACGGTTCGCGAGGGACCTGCCGGGCGCGAAGCGGCTGCTGGTGGGGGGCGTGGCCAGGGCGCTGGGCGACACGGTCGACTGGCGCACGCATTTCGTGCCGGACTACTGGCCCGGCCAGCAGCGGATCTGCGCGGTCCCGGACGGGGATTTCTTCGAGACGCTGAAGGCGGGCAAGGCCTCGATCGTCACCGGCAGGATCGAGCGGTTCACGCCCGCGGGCCTGAGGATGGAGGACGGGACGGAGATCGAGGCCGAGGTGATCGTCACCGCCACCGGCCTGAACCTGACTTTCATGGGGGGGATCGAGCTTACGGTCGACGGGCAGGCCATCGACCCGGCGAAGCTGCTGATCTTCAAGGGGTTCATGTACTCCAACGTGCCGAACCTGGTGTATTTCAAGGGCTATGCCAACGCCTCCTGGACGCTGAAGGTGGACCTGGTGGCGGAATACGCCTGCCGGCTGCTGGACTGGATGGATCGCCGCCGGCTGACCCAGGTCACGCCGCGGGCCGGGGCCGCGGCCTTCGCGAAGACCGGAGCGGCGCTGAGGTTCACCTCGGGCTACGTGCTGCGCACCGCCCACCTGCTGCCCCGCCACGGGGCCGCCTTCCCCTGGGTGCACGAGCAGGACTACCTGTGGGACCTCAGGACCCTGAAGCGCGGCCGCATCGACGACGGCACGCTGGATTTCTCCAACGCGCCCGTGGTCCTGCCCCGGGCGCAGCAGGCCGAGGCGCCGGCCCGGCTGGCGGCGGAGTGATCAGCCCTGTTCGGGGAACATTCCGAACGCCAGCACCGAGGCGTAGAGGGCGATCGCCTCGGCCCGGCTCATCGGCAGGGCCTGCGCCCAAGGGTGTACGTCCCAGGCGCCGTTGATCATCACCGCCAGGCACTGCGAGGCGATCATCGGGTCCACCGGCCGGATCGAGCCGTCGGCGATCCCGTCCGAGATCATCCCGGCATAGCGCCGCGCCATCCGGTCGGCGCCGCGCAGCGCCTCGACCCGCAGGTCCATCGGCAGGGCGTGCAGGGCGGTGATGCGCAGCAGCGGGAACTCGGCCGCGAACTGCCGGGACAGCAGCGCGCCCACGCAGTCGGCCAGCCGCTCCCACCCCGTGCCGGGCTGGGCCATGGCCAGGCTCTGGGCGCGGGCCACGCGCTCGTAGCTGCGCGCGAAGCAGTTCATCACCAGGTCGTCCTTGCCCTCGAGGTGATGGTAGAAGCTGCCCTTCGAGACGTTGAGCTGCGCCGCGATCCGCTCGACCGAGGCGCCGCGGTAGCCGCGCACGTTCACCAGCACGGTGGCGGCGCGCAGGAAGGCCTCGGGGCCCGGCTCGCCCGAGGGGCCGGCCGCCTCGGGCGGGGCGATGACCAGGCCGCGCGGGGCCCAGGCGCCGCCGGGGGCGGCGAGGCCGCCGGCCAGCAGTTCCACCATGCGGTCGCGCACGCGGTCGAAATCCTCGGTGCGATAGTGGTGCAGCCAGGCGCGCATCCAGTGGGTGACGTCCAGCAGCACCTGCGCGCGGGCGACGTCGCGCGGGGGGGCGTCCTCGATGCGGGCGGGGGGCGCGTCGGCGAAGAACCCCGCCACGCGCGCACGCATCCCCTTGTA
>CAXGVP010000603.1:0-3163 GCA_964013055.1 uncultured Albimonas sp. | reverse complement strand
CGGCGGCGTCGAGCGGCGCGCGGCTCGGCCAGCCGCCCATGGCGAGGTCGTCGAAGCGGAAGGCGCAGATCCGCGCGCAGGAAGGGCGGCCCGCCGCCTCGGTCGCGAGCATCGCCAGCAGGGTCTCGCGATCGGCGGGCGCGGCCTCGGCCAGGTCCAGCCAGCGGCCCAGGCGCACGGCCTGCATGTCGGCGTGGCAATGGCTGTCGACGATGCCGGGGACGACGGTGCGCCCGCCCCCCTCGATCACCGGCGCGCCCGGCGCCAGCGCGCGCATCTCGGCGGCCGGGCCCATGGCGGCGATGCGCCCGGCGGAGATCGCCAGCGCCTCGACCCGCTCTCCGGGCCGGCGGAAGGTGCGGATGTCGGCGTCGAGCACCAGCGCGTCGATAGGCAGGGCCATGGAAGGGTCCGGTCAGCAGAAGGGCGCGCCGCCGCCCCGACCGCCCGACCGCAGGGAGACCCGGCCGGACGAGGGAGGGGGCGGCGGCGCGGGGCGGGAGGGCGCCGATCCCCCCCGACGCGCGAGGGAGGGCGCGCGCCGGGGGGGATCGGGGGCGCCCGGGCGGCGCCCTCCCGATCGGGTCAGCCGAGCATCATCGCGTTGAACTTCTCGGTCACTTCGGGGCGGTTGGCGGCCCACCACTCGAAGTCGTACTGCACCATCTTCGCCAGGTTCGCCGGCGCGGTGGGCAGGTTGGCCAGCGTCGCCTCGTCCAGCAGCGCGGCCGAGTCGACGTTGGTGAAGCCGTAGGGCAGCAGCTTGGAATAGCGCGCCTGCGCCACCGCCGAGGAGCTGAAGGCCACGAACTTCTGCGCGTTCGTCAGGTTCGGGCAGCCCTTGGGCAGCAGCCAGGCGTTGGAGATCAGCGAGCCGCCGTCCCACAGGATCTCGAGCGGCTGGCCCTCCATCTTCGCTGCGTGCACGCGCCCGTTCCAGGCGGTGACGAAGGGCGCCTCGTTGTCGAGCAGCATCTGCATCGGCTGGGCGCCCGACTCCCACCATTTGACCACGCCGGGCTTGACCTTCTCGAGGCTGGCGATCGCGCGGTCGATGTCGAGCGGGTAGATCCCCTCGGGGTCCGCGCCGTCGGCGATCAGGGCGCCCACGATCTCGGGGATGTTGCCCTTGGTGGCGATGGGCATCGAGCGGCCGCCGGGGAATTTCTCCAGGTCCCACATGTCGGCCCAGCCGGTCGGCGCGCTCGCCCACGCATCGGTGCGGTAGGCCAGCATCTGCGCGAAGGGCACGATGTCGACGCCGTGGGGGGAGCGGTAGTCCTCGGTCACCCCGTCCTCGACGAGGGAGTAGTCGATCTCCTCGAGGTAGTCGCCCTGCTTGAGGAACTCGAGCATGGTGCCGCGGCCGATCTGGCAGACGTCCCACTGCACGGTGTTGGTCTCGACCATGGCGCGGACCTTCGCGGGATCGGGGCCCACGGCCTCGACCACCTTGATGCCGCAGAGCTTCTCGAACGGCTCGAACCAGGCCTTGCGCTGCATGTCCGTGCCGACGCCGCCCCAGGTCACGACGACCACCTCGCCCTCGCCCTTCCAGGCCTGCGGGATCTCGCCGAACTGCGGCAGGTCGGCCTCCTCCTGCGCGAGCAGGCCCCGCGGGAAGGCGGTGGCGGCGGCGAGGCCGCCGATGGCGCCGCCGAACAGCTTGAGGAAATCGCGGCGTGAGGTCGGGGGCGCGATGACGCTGGCGCGGAGGCGCGCGATGGCGCGCTGGCGGTCGAGATCGTGGCTCATGGGGGGCGTCCTGTCGGGAGAATCGTTGGGGCGTTCTTGATGTCCCGAAAGGTACGGACGTTTCGGATGCGCCGCAACAAAATATACGATCTTCAGTATAACGCCTACGAAATCGCTTTTCTCGCATTCGCAGTCTGCGCGACGCGCTCCCGCCTCCTGCGCGCTTTCCCCGCGCCCGTGGCGCGCGCCCCCTGTGCTAGGGCGTGCCCGCAACTGCGGGAAAGGCTGCGGGAGAGGCGGCATGGCCGAACTGACGATCAGCGGACTGGGCAAGCGCTTCGACGACGGATCGCGCGCGATCGAGGGGCTGGACGCGACCATCCGCGACGGCGAGTTCTTCGTGGTGCTCGGCCCCTCGGGCTGCGGAAAGTCCACGCTGCTGCGCCTGATCGCGGGGCTGGAGACGGCGACCGAGGGGACCATCGCCTGCGACGGGACCCCGTGGTCCGGACCGGGCGTGCACCTGCGCGCCGAGGATCGCCGCGTCGGCTTCGTGTTCCAGTCCTACGCGCTGTGGCCCCACATGACGGTCGCGCAGAACGTGGCCTTCCCCGCCGAGGCCGCCGGCCTCAAGCGCCCCGAGCGCGAGGCGCTGGCCGCCCGCTGCCTCGAGACCGTGGGCCTGACGCCCCACGCCGCCCGCCGCCCGGCAGAGCTTTCGGGCGGCCAGCGCCAGCGGGTGGCGCTGGCGCGCGCGCTGGCCTCCGACGCCCGCGTGGTGCTGATGGACGAGCCGCTGGCCAACCTCGACCCCCACCTGCGCGCCGCCATGGAGGACGAGTTCCTGCGCGTGCACCGGGTGGGCGGGGCCACGACCCTCTACATCACCCACGACCAGCGCGAGGCGATGGGGCTCGCGGACCGGATCGCGGTGATGATGGACGGCCGCTTCGCCCAGGTGGCCGCGCCCGAGGACCTCTACTGGCGCCCGAACTCCGTCGCGGTGGCCCGCTTCGTCGGCCGCGGCGCGCTGCTGCCTGCGACCCGCCGGGGCGGCCTCTGCGCGGTGGAGGGGTTCGAAGATATCGCCCTTCGCGAGGGCGCAGCGGTTCCCGACGGCCCCTGCGGCCTGTTCGTGCGGCCCGAGGAAGTCTCCCTCGGCCCCGCCGGCCCCGGCTTCGCCCCCGCCCGCATCCTTCGCACCACCTACCGCGGCGGCGTCCGGGAGGTCACGCTGCAGACCGGGGACGGGCTGGAGCTGGAGGCGCTGGCCACGGGCCCCGTCAGGGTCGGCGAGACGGTCGGCGTTTCGATCCGCTCCGGCTGGCCGCTTCCGGCGCCGGAGCTTTCGGACCTCGCCCCCGCCGCGCGGGAGCGGGCCGAGGCCTGAGCGCACAGGCGCCCCGCCCGCCCCAAGGGCGCCCCGGGCCTGACCCGGGGCCTCTCGCGGCCCGCCACGCCCGCGACG
>CAXGVP010000602.1:0-3163 GCA_964013055.1 uncultured Albimonas sp. | reverse complement strand
TCGGCGCGGCCACCTCCTGGGTCAGCACGCTGCGCTGGAGCGGCCGGCCGTAGCGATCGACCAGGACGGGGGAGCGGGCCATCAACAGGACTCCTGCCAGGGGGCGTTTTCGCCGGGGATGAACCCCGGCTCTTGGAGGCGGCGCGCCTCCGTGAAGGTGTAGGCCATGGAGAACTCTCCCCAGCCAGGCGGGATCTCAATCTCGGGAAGCCTGCCGGTATCCAGACCGCAGCTCAGGCACCACAGCAGCGCCCCCGCGTGGCCCGGGACCTCCCGCACGCCGCATTTGCAGCGTGCGCAGAACGGGCCGCCGACATCGTTCCGGCGTTCCTTCACGCAATAGAAGTCGGGCTGCACGGAGATGAGCTGGAGCCCCGTCATGTCCGCCTCCTCACCCCGGCAGCATGCCCAGGGCGTTCATGTACAGCTCGAGCATCGCCTCCTGCTCGGAGCGCTCCTCGGGCTTCTTCTTGCGGAGCGCCACGATCTTGCGGAGCGTCGCCGCGTCGAAGCCGTTCCCCTTGGCCTCGGCGTAGACCTCCTTGATCTGCTCCGAGACCTCCTTCTTCTCCTCCTCCAGCCGCTCGATGCGCTCCACGACGGCACGCAGCTGCCCGGCGGAGACGGTGGTGGTCGAGAAGTCGTCGTCCTGGTCATCCATCACAGCAGGCTCCCGAGCGCCCTGGAGAGAAGGGCTGAGACCGAGAAGCCTCGGCCGAGGTCGACGAGGCCATGGGCAATGGTCGCCGACTGGCGATTGAAGATGCGCGGCGAGGCGGCGCGCCGCTGCTCCGCCATCCTTGCGTAGAGCCTCGCCCGGGCGAGCCTCGCCTGTGGCCGGGGGTTCTTCCGAGGCATCACAGTCCTCCTCTCAGGCCGCCGCCCAGGGGCGGGGTCCACCAGGCGCGGCCGGGGCCGCGGTCGTCGGGCAGATCGTGCAGCTCGCCGGGGCGGCGCTCCGAGGCTCGGCCGACCGGCGTGTAGCCGTACTCGACCCAGCGCTGGCGGCTGGCGAAGTGGGCGAGGGCGAGGCCGATAGCGTAGTCGCCGTGGCGCTTCTTGCCCTTCTCGCCCTCGCGTGTCGGCGGCACGCGGGGAATGCCGCGGATCAGCTTCACCACGCGGAGGTCGGAGAGATGCTGCTCGTCCGGGGCGACGGCGATCATGTCGTCCTCGAACGCGGCCTTCAGGGGCGGCATCTGCTGGCGGTACCACTCCTCGGTGAACTTGATCGCCATCACCAGGCCGGAGCCGTCCTCGCCCTCGCGCAGGCCGAACAGACGGCCCATGTCCTCGGCGACCGTCCAGCCCATGCCGGTGGCGTCGAAGGCGGCGCCGAGCAGGCGGGCGCGGACGTGCTCCAGCACCATCCGCACGATCGCCTTCTGCTCATGGCCCGGCACGCCGCGCAGCTCGATCGAGAGCGCCTCGCGACGGCGCAGGTTCTGCTCGACCGCCAGCAGCACGGCGACGGTCAGGTCGGCGACGCGGCCGAAGTCGAACCCGAAGGCGAACCGGGGCGAAAGGTCGAGCGCGGCCAGCGCCGCCTCCAGCTCCTCCATGAACGGGGTCAGCAGCGACAGACGCTCGACGGTCGACAGCTGCAGGAAGTCGGGCGGCAGCTCCAGGCGCAGGACCGGGGCCCCGGATGTCATCCGCGCCTCGATCAGCGGCGCGGGCAGCCAGGCGCCCGAGCCCATGGAAGGGATGCAGAACAGCTCCTCGTCCGCGCCCTCGGCGTAGGAGGCGATGAGGTTCTGGCGCCACTCGGCCTCGGCCTCGGGCGACCACTCCCGGCCGGAAACGAGGCTGATCCGCTGGTGGAGCCCATCGCGCAGGGCGTCGTCGAGGTCGATGCGCAGAGCGGTGTAGGGCTTTCGTCCGGCGAGCACGTCCTGGACCAGCTCGTTGAACGGGTTCTCCGCCCCGTTGTGGGTCGAGCAGACGACGACCTGGCCGCCCCACATCAGGAAGGCGAGGGCGGCCTTCAGCAGCTCGGGCAGGCTCTCGACGAAGGCGGCCTCGTCGATGATCACCAGGCCCTGCTTGCCGCGCAGCGAGCGCGGGGCCGACGACAGGGCGATGATCTCGAACCCCGAGGCGAAGCGGATCCGGAAGGCCTGGATCGAGCGGTCGCCGGTCTCGTCGTTGTCGGCGAAGAGGAACTCCTCCGCCTCGGCGGCGATGGTGTTGAAGGCCCGGGCCCACATGGCGCAGGCGTCGACGAACTCGCGGGTCATCTCCTGGCTGTAGGAGATGTACATCGCGTCCATGCCGCCGGCGGCCTTGACCCGCCCGGCGCGCAGGACGGCGTAGGCGGCGAGCGCCCAGGTCAGGCCGATCCGGCGGGATTTCTCGACGACCAGGACGTCGGTGGCCGTGGAGTTTTCGAGAAGGCGGACAGTCTTCGCCTGGTAGGGCAGCAGGACCTTCGGCAGCGCCTTCTGCAGGTCGCCATCGGGCGCGAGAGCCGGCATCCACTCGGTCGCCTCGCGCCGCTGGCGCTCCCACTCCTCCTTCGAGATGGGCGCGGTCATCGGTGTTGCCCCCACGCGGGAATCGGGCGATGTTCATCTTGGCGCCCGGTCGGGCGGTCCCCAGCCCTCCCCGGGTTATCAGACCGCAGGCCCTCACCTTTCGGCCGGGCGCCATCCTCCACCCATCCGACATGTCGGCCAGAGCCGTCGACCTCCTCGATCCGCCAGCCCCCGCGTGCGAGCGAGCGCCAGATCTGGGCCCGCAGCTCGTCGTTGCTCCAGGCGTCGCCGGCGGCGCGGCGCACGGCCTCCAGGCGAGCGTCCTCCTCCGTGTGGCGGGCAGCGCCATGCCAGGACCGCGGGCCCGGGGAGACGGCGCGGAACAGGGTCACGTCGCCACCCCAAGGATCTCGGCCTTGATCGCCTCGACGGTGTCGGCCGAGAAGCCGCGCTGCCTGGCGACGGCCTCAAGCGCCCCGTCGACCTTGCCGGCGAACTCCTTCTCCAGCTTCGCGCGCCGCTGCGAGCTGACGCCCTGGGCCTGGACGGCGCTCTTGAACGCAGCCGCGAGCATCATGGCGTCCTTCGGGGCCATCCGACCGTCCGCCTCGCCGAGCATGTTGAAGACCAGGCTCTTGATCGCCTCGCCCGCCATGATGGTCAGGTCGTCCGACTCCTTCGCGCCG
>CAXGVP010000601.1:0-3174 GCA_964013055.1 uncultured Albimonas sp. | reverse complement strand
TGATCCCGCCCTCGATCCTGCTGATCCTCTACGGGATCATCGCCCAGGTGCCGATCAGCCACCTGTTCCTCGGCGGCGTCGGCGCCGGGGTGCTGACGGCGGTCGGCTACTGCGCGGTGGTGGTGATCTGGGCGAGCCTGCGCCCCGAGGTGGCCCCGGCCGTGACCGAGCGTCATTCGCTGGGCGAGCGGCTGCGGGTGCTGGTTCGCGTCGCGCCGACGCTGCTGCTGGCGATCCTGGTGTTCGGCGGGCTCTTCGCCGGCATCTTCACCCCGACCGAGGCCGGGGCGGTCGGCGCGGTCCTGTGCACGCTGATCGCGGCGGGGTCGCGGCAGCTGACCTGGCCCCGGTTCCGCCGATCCCTGGTCGAGAGCTTCACGACCTCGGCCGCGATCTTCGTGATCGCCATCGGCGCCAACCTGCTGGGACGGTTCGTGACCCTGAGCGGGGCCGACGACTACATCGCCGAGGGCATCGCGCAGGTGGCCGGCGACCGGGCGCTGCTGCTGACGGGGATCGTGCTGCTCTATCTGGTGCTGGGCATGTTCCTCGACCCGCTGGGGGCGATGCTGCTGACCCTGCCGATCCTGCTGCCGGTGGCGCGGGCGACCGGGATGGACCTGCTGTGGTTCGGCGTGATCCTCGCCAAGCTGCTGGAGATCGGGATGATCACGCCGCCCATCGGGCTGAACGTCTTCGTCATCAAGAACGTGGTCGGCGACCGCATCGGGCTGGGGCGCATCTTCCAGGGCGTCTCGCGGTTCCTGATCGCCGATGTCGTGGTGGTGATCCTGCTGATGGTCTTCCCGGCCATCGTCTTGTTCCTGCCCTCGCTGTCGAAGTGACCGCGGCGCGGGCCGAAAGAAACCGGAGGAAAGTCATGCAACTGTGGGCCATCGTCGAACCGGGCAAGCCCCTGCAGAAGATCGAGGAGCCCGACCCCGCCCCCAAGGGGACCGAGGTGCTGGTCAAGGTCACCCATGCCGGCGTGTGCCATTCGGACCTGCATCTCTGGCACGGCGGCTACGACCTGGGCGGGGGCCGGCGGCTGAACATCATGGACCGCGGCGTGACCCTGCCGCGCGCGCCCGGCCACGAGGTGCTGGGCGAGGTCGTCGCCGTCGGCCCCGACGCGCAAGGGGTCCGGGTCGGCGACAGCCGGGTGATCTATCCCTGGATGGGCTGCGGCGAATGCCCGACCTGCCTCGCGGGGGACGAGAACGTCTGCGACAAGCCCCACGCCATCGGCGTGATCCACCACGGCGGCTTCGGCAGCCATGTGCTGCTGCCCCACCCGCGCTACCTGTTCGACTACGGCGACGTCGACCCGGCGGTGGCCGCGACCTTCCCCTGTTCGGCGATCACGGTCTACGGCGCGATCTCGAAGATGGCCGAGGTCGAGAAGGACGCCCCGATCCTGCTGATCGGCGCAGGCGGCCTCGGCTTCGCGGCGCTGTCGATGCTGCACGCGCTGGGCTGGACCAACGTCCTGATGACCGACGTCAACGAGGCGAAGCGCCAGGCCGCGCTCGACGCCGGCGCGACGGCCTTCATCGCCGCGGGCCCCGACCAGCTCGCCCAGGTGCACGAGGCCGCCGGCGGCCCGCCCCGCGTGGTGATCGACTTCGTGAACACCGGCCGGACCGCCGAGGCCGGGCTCGAGATGCTGGGCCGCGGCGGCAAGCTGATCCTGGTGGGCGTCGGCGGGGGGGACTTCATGCTCTCGACCGCGATGATGATCTTCCGCGCGCGCACCATCGTCGGCTCGATGACCGGCGGCATGAAGGACCTCGAGGCGGTGATCAAGCTCGCCAACGAGGGAAAGCTGGCCCCGGTGCCGGTCGAGCGGATGGCCAAGGACGAGGCCAACGAGGCGATGCGAAAGCTCGAGGACGGCCAGGTCACCGGCCGCATCGTGCTGACCTGAGGCGCCTCGCGGTCCGGGACAAGAGCCGGCCGGATCCTTGCAGGACCGGCCGCAGTCTTCACGCTCTGGGCCGCCCGCTCGAAGGCGACGTGGACGAGGTCGCCGGGCCTTGGCGCGGTCGGGGCGCGGTCGGGGCGCGGTCGGGGCGGCGACGGCGCGGGACTGCGCCCCGTTTCCCGGGCACGTCGTCGCTTCGCGGAGGGTCGCCATATGCTCCGAGACCGGTCCCTGAATCGCCTGGGCCTGGAGTGTCCCGGCCCGGATCAGGGCGACGGGCTCGCGGCGTCACCGGGATCGTGCACCCGATCGCCCTGTCAGGCCTGGCCGCCTTGTCGTCTCTGCGCCAGGCGTCGAGCTCTTGGCGGGCGTCGGCAAACCCCATCAACCGGCGCGTGTTCAGTCGCTGCGGCTGCGGCTTGCCGGACCGGGAGAAGTGCAGGGTCGCCTCGTCGGCGCAGGCCCGCAGATTCAGGGCGCGGAAGATGAGCTCGCGGCCGTCGTCGACCCGGATCGTGTCCGGATGGCCGAGCTGGCTGCAGACCGGTCCCAGAGTCCGCACCACCTCCTCGCGCCCCAAGGGGGCCCCCGGATCGATTGCCGGACACAGCCGCGAGCGGGTGTCGACCCCCGTCAGGATCCGCAGCTTCGCCTTCGCCCGGGGCTTCGGGCGCCTGTTGCGCAGCTGATGCGCCAAGTCATTGTAGATCCGGCGGGTCTTCTTCATGCCCCCCCCCCAGCCCTCGCGCCGCAGCAGCACAGGCGCCCGGCGGCGGCCGTCGCGCATGCGCGTCCCGCAGATCTCCTTGATCCGACGTTCGGGTCCGGCCTGCCCGGCGCCACGCGACCCGGCGTGGCCGCTGGACGTGTCGAAATCCGGGGTCCGGCGGCTCCGCCGGATCGACACGCTCCAGTCCGCCGCCAGCCCGCCGACCCGCTCCCGCAAACGGGCAGGCCCCAGAACTGTCGGCGCATGACCTCCTGGAGCATCTCCCGGTCCAGCCGAAGCGCCGATCTCGACGCCAACGCCGTCGAGCGCGCCATCCGTCCCGTCGCCCTCAGCCGCAGGAACGCCCTCTTCGCCGGGTCGGACCCCGGCGCAGAGCACGGGGCGATCATCGCCTCCCTGGTCGGCACGGCGAGGCTCGACCGCATCGAGCCGCATGCCTGGCTCGCCGACCTTCCCGAGCGCCGCGTCGCCGGAGGCGCCGGAGTCGCTGGGCGATCTCGCGATGCCGTCCAGTGCGGCC
>CAXGVP010000600.1:0-3179 GCA_964013055.1 uncultured Albimonas sp. | reverse complement strand
GCTCGCGCGGCTGGCCGGCGCAGGCGCGCTGGCGATCGCGCTGGCCGGCGCGCCCGCCCCCGGGGGGCTGCGGGCCCAGACCGACGACGCCGCCGCGACGACCGAGACCGCGGCCGTCGCCGAGGCGGACCTGCTGAGCGCGGAGGAGCTCGACGATCTCGCGGCGCCGGTGGCGCTCTATCCCGACGCGCTGCTGACCCAGGTGCTGGTGGCCTCGACCTACCCGCTGGACGTGGTGAAGGCCTCGCGCTGGGTGGAGGACAACGCAGACCTCGCCGCGACGTCCCGCGACGAGGCGGCCGAGGCGGAGGGCTGGGACCCCTCGGTCTCCGCCCTGGCGGCCGGGTTCCCGAGCCTGGTGACCCGGATGAGCGACAACCTCGACTGGACCCAGGCGATGGGCGACGCGATGCTGACCCAGAGCGACGACGTCCTCGACGCCGTGCAGCGCCTGCGCGCGCAGGCGCAGGACGTGGGCAACCTCGACAGCAACGACGCCCAGACGGTGACGGTCGAGGACGACGAGATCTACATCGAGCCGACCTCGGAGGACGTGGTCTATGTGCCCGCCTACGACAGCCAGGCGGTCTACACCCAGTCGAGCGGCGGCAAGACCGTGGTCTACGACGACGGCGACGACGGCTGGGATGCGACGGACATGCTGGTCACCGGGGGCATCGCCTTCGGCGCGGGGATGCTGGTCAACGAGGTCTTCGACGACGACGACGACTGGTACGGCTACTGGCGCCCGGGGCGGCCGCCGATCCGCTGGGGCGGGGGCGGCTTCTATCCACGGCCCTGGGGACCGGGCGGGCGCGGGGACCGGTTCACCGCCGGCAACCGGGTCAACGTCGGCAACCGGGTGAACGTCAACGTCGACCGCGACGGCCGCTGGCGGCCCGACCCCGGCCGGCGCGACGACGCGCGCGACCGTCTGGCCAACCGCAATCCCTCGAACCGTCCGCACCTGGGCGACCGCGGCGGGTCGAGCCGCCCGAACGGCGGCCGGCCGAACCTCGAGTCCTCGATCCAGGACCGGCTGCAGGGCGGGGGCGGCGGCAACCGCCCCAACCTCGGCGGCGGGGGCAACAACCGCCCCAACCTTGGCGGCGGCGGGAACGATCGTCCGAACCTGGGGGGAGGGGGGAACAATCGCCCCAACCTGGGCGGCGGCGGCAACAACCGGCCGAACCTGGGGGGCGGCGGAAGCAACCGGCCGAGCCTCGGCGGCGGCAACAGGCGGCCGGCGCAGGGCGGCGGGCTGTCGAACCTCAAGAAATCCTCCGGCGGCGGCGGCAAGCCGGCGATCCAGGCCAAGCGGCCCTCGCCCTCGGCCGGCAGACCCAAGCTGCCGAGCCGCAAGCCCTCGGGCGGAGGGCTGTTCTCCGGCGGCGGCAACGCCGGCGCGATGAAGAAGGCGCAGAGCCGCGGCGCCGCCAGCGCCGGGCGCGCCAGACTGCCGGTCGGCGGCTCCCGCGCCGCGCGGGGCGGCGGCGGCGGCCGGCCGGGAGGACTGCGGCGATGACCCCGAGGAGCATGAGCGCGATGACCCGATCCCTCGTCCCCCCCGCCCTCGCCCTGGCGCTGGGCCTCGCCCTCGTCCCCGCGGCGCAGGCCGAGCCCGCCGCCTACCCCTCCCCGCGCGAGGCGCTGGAGGCGGTGGTCGCCGCCGTCGAGGCCGCCGACCGCGACGCCCTGCTGACGGTCTTCGGACCCGAGGCCGAGGACGTCGTGTTCACCGGCGACCCCGGGCAGGACCGCGAGAACTGGTCGCGGTTCCTCGCCGACTACCGCGTCTCGCACCGGCTGAAGGTCAGCTCGCAGGGCTGGGCCAACGTCTACATCGGCGAGGACCAGCACCCGTTCCCCGCCTCGATCTATCGCAACGAGGACGGCGCCTGGGCCTTCGACGCCGAGGAGGCCCGCGACGCCGTGCATCTGCAACGCATCGGCGCCAACGAGCTGGACGTGATCGCCCTGATGCACGCCTATGTCGACGCCCAGGCCCGGTTCCGCGAGGTCGACTACGACGGCGACGGCCAGCTGGAGTTCGCAGCCCATGTGCTGAGCGACGCAGACGCGCGCGACGGCCTCTACTGGCCGCCGACCGAGGGCGCGCCCGAGAGCCCGATCGGCGACTTCATGGCCCGCGCCGCCGCCGACGGCTATGGGGTGGGCGATGCGGTCGAGGCGCCGGAGCCGTATCTTGGCTACTACTACCGGGTGCTGACCGGGCAGGGCCCCGCGGCCCCGGGCGGCGAGATGAGCTACCTCGTCAACGGCCAGATGCTGGCGGGGCACGCGCTGCTCGCCTTCCCGGCGGACTACGGCGAGACCGGGGTGATGAGCTTCCTGGTGGCCGAGAACGGCCAGGTGCTGGAGCGCGACCTGGGCGAGGAGACGCTGGCGCTCGCCGACGCCATCACGCTCTATGACCCCGGCGAGGACTGGGCGCCGGCGGACTGAGCCCGGCCGGTCGGGCCGGCGCCGCGCGCGCCGGCCCGACCCGCGGCGTATTGGTTGCTGTCGCAGACTGATCATCTGACGTAGGGTAGAGCTTCGATTCCCTGCTGCATGGGCTCTATTGTCTTGAGATCGGATACGGCGAACTGGGACCCTGCGCCCTGGCGTGCGGATGACGGCGACGCGGCGCTCACCTGGCTGCAGGCGCTGGAGCGGATGTCGCATGCGCGGATCCTGTGCCTGGGCGAGCTGCACGACCGTCCCGACATCCACCTGTGGCAGCGCGACGTGATCGAGGGCCTGCTGCCGTTCCGCCCGCGCATCGCGATCGGCCTCGAGATGCTGCCCCGCTCCGCTCAGCCGCATCTGGACTCCTGGACCGCGGGGGCGCTGGACTTCGCCGCCTTTATCGAGGCGGTGGACTGGCGCCGCGTCTGGGGCTTCGACCCGGAGCTCTACGCTCCGATCCTGCACCTCGCCCGCGACCGCGGCCTGCCCCTTCGGGCGCTGAACGTCGAACGCGAGCTGGTCGGCCGCGTGGGGCGGGACGACTGGGGCGGCGTGCCGCTCGACCAGCGGGAGGGGGTGAGCGTTCCGGCGCCCGCCAGCCTCGCCTACCGCCGCAGCCTGTTCGAGATGACCGGCGGCGCGCGGCCCGGGCGGGCCTCGGCCTCGCCCGAGGATCCGGCCTTCGACCGGTTCGTGCGCGCCCAGCT
>CAXGVP010000599.1:0-3181 GCA_964013055.1 uncultured Albimonas sp. | reverse complement strand
GAGTCGCTCTGATCGGCATCAGCGAGAGACGGCTCCGGAGAACAGGCGCTTGGCGCCCGGGGGCTGGCGTGCCACCGGGCGCTTGCGGCTCAGGTCTCGGGCTGATCGGGGCGGTTGATCAGGCGGTTGGCGGCGAGCAGGGCCCGCGCGGGCGCGGCGCCGGGAGGGGCGGCGAGGTAGCGGGGGCGCCACTCGGGCTTCAGACCCTCCTTGAAGCGGCGCAGGCCGGTGAAGCTGTAGGTCTTCGTGCCATGCTCGTAGAGGGCGTGGGCCAGCTTCTGCCACGCGGGCGCGCCGGCGCGCGGGCTGAGGCCCGAGAGCGGGGCCATGGCGAGGTCGAGCCAGGCGACGCCCTCGGCCTTGAGATCCTCGCACATCCGCAGGAACAGGAACTCCATGCACTTGGTGGGCACGTCGTCGACGTGGCGCATCAGGTCGATGGCGGCCTCGTGGCCCTTCGCGGTCTCCATCAGGGAGACGAAGGCGACGATCTCTCCGTCGCGGCGCACCACCGCCACGCGGCCGGCGCAGACCCAGTCGGGGGAGAAGGCGCCCAGGGAAAAACCCTTCTCGCGCGCGCCGCGGGCGGCGAGCCAGGCGTCGGAGACCTCGGCCAGGCGGTCGATCTCGCGGGCGACGGCCTCGGGCGCCAGGATCTCGGCGGTCAGGCCGTCGCGGGCGCCGAGGCTGATCACCCGGCGGTGGGACTGGCGTTTGGAGCCCTCCAGCGTGAAGGCGGCGAGGTCGACGCGGGCCTGCTCGCCCATCTTCCAGAAGCTCAGGCCGGCCTCGGCGTAGAGGGACAGGCGCTCGGGGCCGACCTGGTAGAAGGCGGGGGTGGCGCCGGCGGCCCGCGCGCTCTCGATGAAGGACCAGATCAGCTCGGGCCACAGGGCCTCGGGGCCGACGGGATCGTGGAGCGCCAGCCAGGTGGAGCCGCGGCGGGCGTACATCACGAAGGCCTCGCCGTCGGCGGAGAAATGCAGGCGCTTGTCGCCCGAGAGCGCGAGGCGCGCGGCGGCGACGGGCTGGGCGGCGACGATCTCCGCCGCGCGCTCCAGCGCCTCGGCGTCGGGGGCGTCGTCGAGCGGCAGGCGCAGCGCGGGCAGGAAGCCCAGCAGCGAGAAGGCGGCGGCGACGCCCGCGCGGGCGCCGACGCCCCAGGCCTGGTGCGCCTCGGCCGCGGCGATCAGGGCCTGGGCGGCCTGCGCCTCGACCGAGGACAGCCGCCAGGACAGCGCGCCGACCGCGGTCATCGCCAGGATCGAGGCGAAGGCGCGGGCGCGGCGGGTGGAGAGGGCCGGCAGCCGCAGGCGGGTGGGGCGGTGGAAGCGGGCGCGGAACAGGGCGAGCGCCACGGCGAGCCCCAGGTGGGCGAGCGCCAGCAGCGGCGCCGCCTGCGACAGCGTCAGCGCCAGGCCCGCCGCCAGCGCGGCCGCGACCGCCAGCCGCCAGGCCAGGTCGAGGCCCCGCGCCAGCCCCTGCACGCTGGCCAGCAGCACCGCGCCGGCGAGGCCGGCGACGGCGAAGGCGGCCGACGCGTCCGCCGAGGGCGCGCGGGCGAAGATCGAGGCGAGGCCCAGCGCCAGGGCGACGGCGGCCAGCGGGCGGGGCGCGGCCTCGGACGCGAGCCGCAGGGCGGCGGCGACGGGGGCGAGGCGGGCGAGGCGGCGCGCCTCGCCGACGCCCATGGCGGCCAGCGCCAGGGTCAGCGGGATCACGTGGTAGATCAGGCGGTAGAGCACCAGCGCCGCGGCCGCATCGGCCGGGTCGGTGGACGTCGACAGGCCCGCGAGGATCACGATCTCGAACACGCCGATGCCGGCGGGGGCGTGGGACATAACCCCCAGCGCCAGGGCGAGGGCGTAGAGCGGCAGGAAGCCCGCGAAGTCGATCGAGCCGGCGGGCAGCAGCGCCCACAGGACCGCGCCGGCGGCGACGGCCTCGGCCACGGTGACGACCAGCTGGCGGGCCATGGCGAGGCGGAAGCGGGCGGCGGGGACGCGGGCGGCGGGGACGGGCGCGGTCTCGGCGTCGGCCTGGGCGGCGGCCTGCTCGGCCGGCGTGGCGGGACGGGCCTGGCCCGCAGGCGTGGCGTCGGAGGGGCCTGCGGCCAGCCGCGCGCCCCAGCGGCCGCAGGTGGCCAGCGCCGCCAGCGTCGCGGCGATGACGGCCAGGGCTGCGAGCGAGGCGGCCTGCCCGGACACGCCCAGCATGGCGGCGGCGGGGGCCGGCGACCACAGTGTCGCGGCGGAGGCGGTCAGCGCGAGGCCCATGCCGAAGGACAGGGTGCAGTAGGCGACGAGCCGCAGGATCTCGCCCGCGCTCACCCCCATCGGGGCGTAGAAGCGCCAGCGCACGGCGGCGCCTGTGACGGGGCCGAGGCCCGCGGTCTGGGCCACCGCGAAGGCGGCGGCGGCGCCCGGCGCCACCTTGCGCCAGAGGCGCGGCGCGCCCATCGCGGCGAAACCGGTCCAGTCGTAGAAGGTCAGCGCGAGGAAGCTCAGCGCGGTCGCGCCCAGGGCTGCGGCGAGCCGCCAGGGCGGCGTCGCCTCGATGGCATGGAGGAGCTGGGCGCGGTCCACGCCCTCGGCGATGCGCAGGACGCCGGCAAAGGCCAGCGCGACGACGGCGAGAACCGTGGCGACCGCGATCCGCCGCCGGTTGGCCTTCATCGCGGCCCGAAGGCCCGCGATCCGCTGCGAAAGTCGAGAGGTCGTCCCGCCGCCCGCGCCCTCGCGCGGCGACGCCAGAAAGCGCTCGCCCATGATCCACCTCGATCGTCGTCCACCGGGGACCGTCGAGGCCCCACCCACGGGCGACGGGATCGCAGGTAAAAATGAAGGAATCGTCCACAAGAGGCGGTGGGCGGGACGCAAGGGAAGGTGATCGGGCGGGACCGGCGCGCGATCCCGGGCCGCAGGTCGCCCGCGCGGGGGGCCGGCGGCGTCTGCCGGGCGGCGGCGCGCGGGGGGCTCGGGACACGGGGGGCCGGCGGATACGCCGAGCCTCCCGCGGCGCGGGCGCGGCGGGCCGCGAGAGGCCCCGGGTCGAGCCCGGGGCGCCTGCGATGGGGATGGGCGGTCTGATCCTGCCGGCGGGGGGCGCCTGCGGGCAGGCCTGCGAACCGGGCGCGGCCGCGGCACGGGCCCGGGCCCGGCTAGGGCCGCTCAGGGCTGCG
>CAXGVP010000598.1:0-3181 GCA_964013055.1 uncultured Albimonas sp. | reverse complement strand
GCCGAGGCTCCACATCAGCGGCGCTCCAGCGCGGCGTAGAGCCACAGCAGCGCCTTTCGCGGGCTCTCGTCCGTGCGGTGGATCAGGCAGCGCCAGCCGCAGCTGCGCGCGGTATCCATCAGGTCCGCCCGACGGGCGGCCAGTTTCTCGAGGTAGGCCTCCCGCAGCCCGCGCGCCCGGTGCGTCTCGAACTGCACGGTGCCGCCAAGGGATCGCAGCACCAGCCGCCCATCGAACGGAAAACTCTCCTCCGCCGGGTCGACGATCTGCACGTAGGCGCCCGAGACGCCCCGCTCCGCCGCGTGGATCAGCGCCGGGAAGATATCCTCGCGCGAGCCCATGAAGTCCGACAGGAACACCGCCTTGCCGCCCGCCGCCAGCGCCGTGCGGGGCGGGGCGCCGAAGTCGGGGCGCGCCTCCTCGGGCGCGGATTTCGCCAGCTCCATCGCCATGCGCAGCAGCTGCGGCTCGCCGGTGGCGGGACGCTCGGCCAGGGTGCCCAGCAGGCTGGTGCGCTCCCCGCCGCGGGTCAGCAGCACCCCCAGCGCCAGCGCCAGCAGGCGCGCCCGCTCGCCCTTGGTGCGCGGCGCGAGCTCCGAGACATAGTCCATCGAGCGCGCCGGATCGGCCCAGATCGAGACGGTCTGCGCCGCCTCCCACTCCATCTCCCGGATGTAATGCACGTCCGAGCGGCCCGAGCGGCGCCAGTCGATCGCGGTCGCGGGATCGCCGGGCATGGCCTGGCGATACTGCCAGAAGGTCTCGCCGGGCCCCGAGCGCCGCCGCCCGTGCACGCCCGGCGCCACCGAGGCCGCCAGCCGCTCGGCCTCGGCCAGCAGCGGCGGCAGGGCGCCCGAGATCTGCTCGGCGTCGCGCCTCAGCCAGGCGGGGCTGCCCCGGTCGGGGAGGGTCGTGGCCTGGGGGGCGCGGCTCACGCAGCCGCCTCATGCTCGGCGGCATGGGCGACGAGCCCGTCGATCACCGCCTCGATGGTCTGGCCCTCGGCCTTGGCGGCGAAGGTCAGCGCCATGCGGTGCTTCAGCGTCGGGCGGGCCAGCGCCACCACGTCGGCGACCGAGGGGACCAGCCGCTGCTCCAGCACCGCCTTGGCGCGCACCGCCATCATCAGCGCCTGCGCCGCGCGCGGCCCGGGGCCCCAGGCGACGGAGCGGTTGACGGTCTCGGTCGCCTCCGGCTCGCCGGGGCGGGCGCAGCGGACCAGGGTCAGGATCGCGTCCACCACGCTCTCGCCGACCGGCATCCGGCGGATCAGCTTCTGCGCGGCGATCAGCGAGGCCGCATCGAACACCGGCTGCGCCTCGGCGTCGTCGAGGCCGGTGGTCGCCATCAGGATCGCCCGCTCGGCGTCCAGCGTCGGGTAGTCGACGTCGATCTGCAGCAGGAACCGGTCCAGCTGCGCCTCGGGCAGCGGATAGGTGCCCTCCTGCTCGATCGGGTTCTGCGTGGCGAGGACGTGGAACGGTTTCGGCAGGGGGCGGCTGGCGCCGGCCACCGTCACCTCCTTCTCCTGCATGGCCTGCAGGAGGGCGGACTGGGTGCGGGGCGAGGCGCGGTTGATCTCGTCGGCCATCAGCAGCTGGCAGAAGATCGGGCCCTGGATGAAGCGGAAGGCGCGGCCGCCGTGACTGTCCTGCTCCAGCACCTCGGCGCCGAGGATGTCGGCGGGCATCAGGTCGGGGGTGAACTGCACGCGCGAGGCGTCGAGGCCCATCACCGTGCCCAGCGCCTCCACCAGGCGGGTCTTGGCCAGGCCCGGCGCGCCCACCAGCAGCGCGTGGCCGCCCGAGAGCAGCGCGTTCAGCGCCAGGTCCACGACCGCCTCCTGCCCGATCACCCGCCGGCCGATCTGGTCCCGGGCGCGGGACAGGGTGGCGCCCAGCGCCTCGATCTCGGCGAGCAAATCGTCGGGGGCGGGGGCGTCGGTCATGGGGCCTCTCCGTTCTGGGGGCGAGCGCGAGCCGCGTCGTCCGTGCGGCGCGGTGGATTCGGCATCCTGACCGCGACTTCCTTTGAAAAGAGTAAGCGCGGGACCTAGCTTGTCCAAGAGCGCCGGCGCCGCGGCGCCGCGAACGGGAGGTGAACCATGGCCGAGACGGATCAAGACCTCGCGAGGGGCCCGTCATCCGCCACGAAATCCGGGGGCGGCACGAAATCCGGGGGGCCCAGCGCCGAGGGGCTCGAGAGCGCGCTCCGCCCGCTCGCCCGCAAGCGCGGCCCGGCCCCGGTGCACCTGTGGAACCCGCCCTTCGCGGGCGACATCGACATGCGCATCGCCCGCGACGGGACCTGGTTCTACCAGGGCGGGCCGATCCAGCGCCCGGCGCTGGTGCAGCTGTTCGCGAGCGTGATGCGCCGCGACGGCGACGCCTATTTCCTGGTCACACCGGTCGAGAAGGTCGGCATCACCGTCGAGGACGCGCCCTTCGTCGCCCTCGACTTCCGGGTCGAGGACGAGGGCGGCCCCGACCAGGCCCTGACCTTCCTCACCAACGTCGAGGACGAGGCCCCCGCCGGCCCCGACCACCCGATCCGCGTCGCCCGCGACCCCGGGAGCGGAGAGCCCAGCCCCTACGTCCTCGTGCGCGCCAACCTCGAGGCGCTGATCGACCGCAAGAGCTTCTACAGGCTGGTCGAGATCTGCGAGCATCGCGAGGTCGACGGCGAGAGCTGGTTCGGGGTCCGCTCGCGCGGCGCGTTCTTCCCCGTGATCCCCTCGGCGGAGCTGCCCGAATAGGGCGCGCCCCGGCCCCGCGCGCAGCGCAGCCAAGCCCGCCCGCAGGGCGCCTGTAGACCGCGCGCCGCCCCTCGGGCGGCGCTTGCGCGTTCAGGGCCGGGCGCCTCAGTCCTCGCCCAGGTAGGCCCGTCGCACCTCGGCGTCGCCGCGGATCGCCTCGACCGGACCCGAGGCGATCACCCGCCCCGCCACCAGCACCGAGATCCGGTCGGCGAGGCGGAAGACCGCGTCCATGTCGTGCTCGACCAGCAGGATCGGGGCCTCGGCCTTCAGCGCCTCGAGCAGGTCGCCGAGCTGGGCCGAGCCCTCCATCCCCAGCCCCGCCATCGGCTCGTCCAGCAGCAGCGCCTTCGGGCCCAGCGCCAGGGCGCAGGCCACCTCCAGCAGGCGACGCTCGCCGTGGGAGAGCTCGGCGGCGGGGACCCG
>CAXGVP010000597.1:0-3182 GCA_964013055.1 uncultured Albimonas sp. | reverse complement strand
GAGGCGGGCCCCGCCGACCGTGCTGGGCCTGCTGCTGCTGGGCGCCTGCGCCCAGCCGCCCGCCCCCTCCCAGGCGCAGACCCAGGCCCGGGCCCAGACCCCGGACGCACGGGCGGCCGAAACGGCCTGCGTCGCCCACCGCGTCCATCTCGGCGGTCCCGGCGCCGCCGAGGTGACGGTCGAAGGCGTCGACCCCGCGGGCGAGGCCTACGAGGTCGTCCTGCGCGACGCCGAGGGCCAGGGCTTCCGCTGCCGCGCCTTCGCCGGGGGCGAGGTCGAGGACTTCGCCGCCATCATCCCCGGCGCCCGCCCCTCCACCGGCGCCGAGACGCCGGAGGCGGCCTGCCTGCAGGCGGTCGCCGAGGTCTCGGGCGTTCGTCGCGGCCGGGTCCTCGATTCCACCTTCTCGGAGGCCGGAACCCTGGTGCGCGTCGCCGTCGGCCGGCCCGCCGCGCCCTGGCGCTGCATCGCCTACAGCGACGGCTCCACCGCGGGGATCGAGGCCGAACCGGCCCCGTCCGACGACCATCTCGGCGGAACCGAGGCCGAGTTCGAGGCGATGGCCGCCCCCTGCCGTGCCCAGGCCGCCCGCATGACCGGCACGCCGCGCAAGACGATCGTCGTGACCAACCGCATCCGCACCGGCGGCGGCCCGCTGCTGACCCTGCAGGCCGGCGAGACGAAGCTGAGCTGTCGACAGGAAGCCGATGGCGGGGTCACGGTGTTCAGCGAGTTCGCCAACTGACGCGCCCCGCGCCGCCCGGCCCCCGCGGCGGGCGGCGGGCGGCGCCGCGCGAGGAGACAGCCCAGATGCCCATCCGACAGACGTTTCCGGCCGCGCTCTGCGCGCTGGTGCTCGCCGCCGCCCCCGCGGCGGCGGAGACGCCGGAATGGCTGCGCTATCCCGCGATCTCGCCCGACGGGACGCAGCTGGCCTTCGCCTGGCAGGGCCAGATCTGGGTGGTCCCGGCGGAGGGGGGGGAGGCGACGCCCCTGACCTCCGCCACCGCCTATTCCAAGGCTCCGGTCTGGTCGCCGGACGGAACCCGCATCGCCTTCGCCTCGACCCCGCACGGCAATTCCGACGTCTTCGTCATGGACGTCGCGGGGGGAGAGGCGCGGCGGCTGACCTTCCACTCGGCCTCCGACCTGCCGATGGCCTTCTCGCCCGACGGGTCGGAGGTCTGGTTCGCCTCCAACCGCATCGGCGACCCGCTCGCCGCGGGCGACGACGCGGTGCGCGGCATCGGCCCGCTGATCGCCGCGCCCCACGCGGTCCCCGTCGAGGGCGGCCGCGCCCGCCGTCTCTGGCCCACCGCGGCGCTGGAGATCGCGCCCGACGCGGACGGCCGCCGCATCCTCTACGCCGACGACGCCGGCCCGCTGGAGGACCCCTGGCGCAAGCACCAGGTCTCCGCCGCCGCCCAGGACGTCTGGCTCTTCGACCGCGACGCCGGCCACCACACCCGCCTGACCGAATGGCGGGGCGAGGACCGCGACCCCTCCTGGGCGCCGGACGGCGGCATGGTCTGGCTGTCGGAGCGCGGCGGCTCCTTCAACGTCTGGCGCCGCGGGATCGAGGGCGGGGCGCCCGAACAGATCACCCACCATGAGACCTGGCCGGTGCGTTTCCTCAGCGCCGCCGACGACGGGACGCTGGCCTATGCCTATGACGGCGGCCTGTGGCGCCTGCCGCCCGGCGGCGAGCCGGAGCGCATCGCCATCACCATCCGCCGCAGCAGCCTCGTCGGCGGCCGGCAGGTGCAGCAGGTGAACGACCAGGTCAGCGAGATGGCCGTCTCCCCCGACGGCGCCGCCCTGGCGCTGGTCGCGCATGGCGAGGTCTTCGTGGTCGACGCCGACTCCGGCGCCACCCGCCGCCTGACCGACACCCCCCAACTGGAGCGCTTCGTGACCTGGGCCCCGGACGGCCGCGCGCTGGCCTACGCCTCGGAGCGGGACGGGACCTGGGACATCGTCGAGGCCCGGCTGACGCGGGACGAGGACACCGCCTTCTCGGGCGCCGCGCCCTTCGCCGAGCGGATGCTGCTGGCCACGCCCGACGACGAATACCAGCCCCTCTACGCCCCCGACGGCGCCCGCCTCGCCTACCTGCACGAGCGGACCGAGCTGCGGGTTCTGGACCTCGCGGGCGGCGGCCCGGTGCAGGTCCTGCCCGCCGACGCCACCTATTCCTACTACGACGGCGACCGCAGCTTCGCCTGGAGCCCGGACGGCGCCTGGCTGGCGGTCGGGACCGGCTTCGGCCCCACCGCCGAGATCACCCTGGCCGACGCCACGGGCGAGGCCGCGCCGGTGAACCTCAGCCTCAACGGCTTCTCCGACGGCGACCCGCAGGTCTCGGCGCAGGGCGGCATGGTCGCCTGGACCACCGACCGCTACGGCCTGCGCGCCGCCCAGGGAGAGGCCGCCACCGCCGACGTGCAGGCCGTGTTCCTCACGGCCTCTGCGCTCGCCGCCTTCCAGGGCCGCGAGACGCCGGAGGCCGCGGAGACCGACGGCCCCTTCCCCGACCTCTCCGGCCTCGAGCACCGGGGCCTGCGGCTGACGCCCTTCTCGATGCAGACCGCGTTCACGCGCCTCTCGCCCGACGGGCGCACGCTCTTCGTGGTGGCGAACCAGCCGGACGGGACCGCGGTGGGCTATGCGCTGGGCGTCGGCGGAGGCGGCCTGCGCACGCTTTTCACCCGCCCCGCCGCGCCCGACGCGATCTACGCGATGGACCCCGCCGCCACGACGCTCTTCGCCTATGCGGGCGGGACGATCACCCGCTACGACGCGGCCTCCGGCGCCCCTGCGCCCGTGCCGTTCTCCGCCGAGATCGACCGCGACCCGCGCGCGGAGATCGCCGCGATCTACGAGCATACCCACCGATTCACCGCCCGCACCTTCTACCAGGCCGACATGCATGGCCGCGACTGGGAGGCGATCGGCGCCCACTACCGCCGGTTCCTGCCGAACATCATCTGGTGGGAGGACCTGGTGCAGCTGCTGGCCGAGGCGGTGGGCGAGCTCGACGCCTCCCACCAGGCCGTGCGCTTCCGCTATCAGCCGGAGACGGCGGACGAGACCGGCTCGCTGGGCCTCTACTACGACGACGCCCACCGCGGGCCCGGCATGAAGGTGGCCGAGGCGATCCCCGGCGGCCCGGCCGACCGCGC
>CAXGVP010000596.1:0-3185 GCA_964013055.1 uncultured Albimonas sp. | reverse complement strand
GTACAACGATTTCCTTATCGACTGGTGCAGCGCGGACCCGAAGCGGCTCATTCCGGTTGCGGCCATGCCCTTCTGGGACGTGAACGAGTGCTTGAAAGAGGTCGAGCGCGCGGTCGTAGGCGGCGGCGCTGTCGGTCCAGCGCTCGGTCCGGCGCAGGGCGGCGGCGAGGCCGAGCTGGGCGTCCAGTTCCGACGGATAGGCGGCCGAGAGGCTTTCGAGCACCACCACCGCCTCGTCCTGGCGATCGAGCGCCATCAGGGCGTCGGCGCGGCCGAGTTCGGCCGAGATGAACAGGGGCGAGCGGCGGGGGACGACCTGGAAGGCCTCGACCGCGGCGTCCTCCTGCCCCTGGGCGTCGAGCAGGCCCGCGACCAGCAGGCGGGCCTCGTGCAGGTCGGGGCGCAGGGCCAGCGCGATGCGGGCGTAGAGCAGCGCCACGGCGGCGTTGCGGTCCGAGCCCAGCGCCGCGGCGATGGAGAACAGCGCCTCGGCCGTGCCGGCGGAGGCGTCGGCGACCGGCAGCGCGGCCGGCTCGCCCTGGGCCATGCGCTGCAGGGCGGCGGCGGCGGTGCGTTCGTCGCGGGACGAGGCGACCATGCCCTCATAGATGGCGCGCGCGCCCTCGGCGTCGCCGGTCAGCTCCAGCACCGCGCCGAGCGCGAGCGCCGGGCGGCCGGTGACGCCGCCCTCGTCGCGGGTGCGCTCCAGCGCCTCCTTCGCGCCCTCGAGGTCGCCGATCACGGCGCGGGCGAGGCCGAGGTGGTAGTTGCCGAACAGCTCGCCCATCGCGTCGCCGTCGAGCGAGGAGAACGCCTCCTCCATCGCCTCGCGGTTTCCGGCGCCGGCCTCGGCCCAGCCGCGCATCAGGGCGCCGACGAGCGCGTTGACCCGGCTGTCCTCGGTCCCCAGCGTCTGGGCGGCGCCGGCGTAGTCGCCCGAGGCCACGTCGTCGGCGGCGAGCGCGAGTTCCGCCAGCTGGGTGGCGGCGCCGGCGTCGCGCATCAGCTGGGCGATGGTCGCCGCGCCGCGCAGGTCGCCGGTCAGGAGCTTGAAGCTCATGGTCCGCTCGCGCAGGCCGGGGTTGGAGGGATCGCGGGCCAGGGCCGCGGCGAAGTATCGCGCCGCGGACTGGTAATCGTTGCGCGCCGCGGCCGACTGGGCCGCGAGGTAGGAGCCCGAGAGCCCGGCCGCCGCCGCCGGGGCGACGAGCGCGAACCCGCAGCCCGCCATGACCAGCCCGGCAAGGGCCCTGTTCAGCTTCGCTCGCATCCGGGTGCTGGCTCCCATCGCCGCTGTCTGGAAGAACGTCATGACAACAACATATCCATGCAGAGCCCGTCCGCCAACTCGCGGAACGCTCGAAATCCGCGCAGGCGGCGCCGCCACGCCGGAGACTCGCCCAAATTTGAACACGGGCTGACGATCAGGTATCAGTCCAAACCGATCCAAAGGCGCGACGAACGCGCACGACGAGGCCATGACTGTAATCAATCGCTACATAATTGCCGCGGCGATTCTGGCGCCGCTGGCCACGGCGCCCCCGATGCTGCACGCGCAGGACACCTTCGTGACCAGCGGCGGCATCGCGATCCGGCTGGCGCCGGCGGGACAGATGTCCTGCCCGGAGCTGCTCGCCAAGATCGACGAGATCGACGCGACCGGCTATCGAGGCCTGCGGGCCGGCCCTCGCGATCCCCGCGACCGGCGCCTGTTCGAGTATGAGAGCGCGGTGTCCAACCGCTACTACTCCTCGTGCGGCGCGACCGGGGCCAGCCGGACCAGCGCGACCGAGATCCTCCGCGGCGGCTTCAAGCCCCGCGCCACCAGCAACTGAGGCCCGCGCGCCAGCCGCGCCGGCGAAGAGTCCCGGAGGGCCCATGCGGTCGGGCGTCGTTCTGGCTGCGGCTTCCGCGGCCTTCCTGCTGGACCAGGCGAGCAAGTGGTGGGTGCTGTCGGGGCTTCAGCTGCGCGAGCGCCTGGTCATCGACGTCGCCGACCCGTTCCTGCGCTTCACCCTCGCCTGGAACACGGGCGCGAACTTCGGGCTCGGCGACGGCATCGGGCGCGGGGTGTGGATCTTCGCGGCCGTGGCGATCTCGATCGGGCTGGCGATCTGGTCGCAGCGGATGGAGCAGGTCTGGCGGCGCGCCTCGGTCGGGCTGCTGATCGGGGGGGCGCTGGGCAACGCTCTGGACCGGGTGGTGCATGGCGCGGTGTTCGACTTCCTCAACATGAGCTGCTGCGGGATCCGCAATCCCTATGCGTTCAATGTGGCGGACATCTTCATCTTCGCCGGCGCCGCCGGCTTGATCCTGCTCGACGGTTCTGACAAGCAGAGGGCCTGAACGGGCCCCGCCCCGGCCGCGGCGCGGCCCGGCGCGCCCAGGGTCCGATCAGGGGCCGACAGGAGACCGCGGGACATGACCCACCACGCCCCCACCGCCGCCCGCCGCGACCGCGGGCTTTCGCGCGCGCTGCGCGTCGCCGCCCTGCTGGGCGCGGGCCTGGCGCTGACGGCCTGCACCGGAAGCCGGGACGCGGTGGGGACCGCGCTGGGCCTGAACTACGAGTCGCCCAACCCGTTCAACGTCTCGCCCCATGCGCCGCTGCGCCTGCCCCCCAGCTTCGAGAACCTGCCCCCGCCCGCCCCGGGCCAGCAGAGCCCGCTGGAGCCGCGGCCCGACCAGGCCGCGCAGGCGGCGCTGGCCTCGGCCGGCGCGGGACCCGCGCCGCAGAACGAGGGCGCCGCCCCGACCCCGGGGGAGCTGGCGCTGCTGGACGCCGCCGGCGCCGCCGCGGCCGACCCCGACATCCGCGGCCGCCTGCTGACCGAGAAGCCGCCGGAGCAGGAGAACTGGTACGCGCTCGACAGCGTGTTCGGCTACAAGATCAACGATCCCGACGCGGCCGAGACCCTGGACGCGCGCCAGGAGGCGGACGAGCTGCGCAACCAGGGCGCCGCCGCCCCGACGCCGAGCCCGGCCCCGCCCGAGACCCCCTCGAACGCGATCAGCATCCCCCTGGGCGGCTGATCGCGCGGGCGAGCGAGGCTCGCCCGGGCCCGGCTCCCGACACGGCGCCCAACGGCCCGCGCCCCCGGCGCGGGCCGTGCGCATTCCGGCCCCCGGCCGGGGACCCGCGCTGCGCCCGCCGCCGCCGCCCGCGTCCGCCCGGCCCGCCTGGG
>CAXGVP010000595.1:0-3190 GCA_964013055.1 uncultured Albimonas sp. | reverse complement strand
CGGATCGCTGGGCGAGCTGGCCTCGGCCATCTCCGCGATGCGCGACGGGGCCGAGACCCAGCGCGCCGAGCTCGACCGGGTGGCGGACGCCATGCGCGCCCTCTCCGACCGGGCCGAGAGCCAGGCCTCGACCATCGAGGAGACCGCCGCCACCATGACCGAGATGTCGGAGACGGTGGCCCAGTCCGCGCGCAACCTCACCGAGGCCGAGCGGATGACCGAAACCGCCCGCCAGCGCGCCCGCCAGGGCGCCGAATCCGCCGACAAGGCCACCGGCGCGATGGAGCGGATCGAGAAGTCCTCGGCCCAGGTCTCGGACATCATCAGCCTGATCGACTCGATCGCCTTCCAGACCAACCTGCTGGCCCTGAACGCCGCCGTCGAGGCCGCCCGCGCGGGCGAGGCCGGCAAGGGTTTTGCGGTGGTCGCCTCCGAGGTCCGGACCCTGGCGCAGCGCTCCTCCGAGGCGGCCCGCGACATCTCCGAGCTGATCAAGGGCAGCGCGGCCGAGGTTTCGGACGGGGTGAGCCTGGTGAACGCCACCGGCGCCTCGCTGGCCGAGATCGTGGAGTCGATCGACCAGCTGAACTCCGCCATCGCCGACGCCGCCGCCGCGGGCCGCGAGCAGGGCCAGGGCGTGCAGGAGATCAACGCCGCCGTCCAGCACATGGACGCCACCGTGCAGGAGAATACGCGCCAGACCACCGAGGCGGCGGCCGCCGCCTCCCACGTCGCCGAGGACGTCGCCGCCCAGGTCCGCCGCCTGGAGGCCTTCGTCACCACCCGCGACCCCCGCCGCGCCGCCTCCCGCGCCGCCTGACCGGCACGACGCCCCCGGGGCGTCGCCTGGTCGGCCCAGGCTGTCGCCAGCGCGACGGAAACCGAGCGGACGGCGCCCCGGGCTTGACCCGGGGCCTCGGGCGCGACGGGCGCGGGGCGGGCGACGGGACGCGGGGGGGAGGCGTTCGTTTGCGCTCGGGCCCGTTCCGGTTCAGGGCGGAGGCCCCCGGCTGAGGCGCTTGCCGCAACCGGGAGAGGCGAGCGGCGCCGTTCGACGACGCTGGCGCTGGCGGTGGCGGTGACAGTGGCAGGGATGGGCGCAGGCGGGCGCGTCACGTGGCAGTGCAGCCGGCGGGGCGTCAGGTTCGCGGCGGCGGGAGGTCGTCGGGCAGGTCGCGGGTCCAGACCTCGGCGGGTGCATCGCGGCCGCGGATGCGGGCGCTTGCCAGCAGGCGCCAGGCGGCGTCGGGCCCAGGCCCAGGCCCAGGCCCAGGCGTATGCTCATGGTCGGGCCCAGGCGCGGGCTTGCCTGCGGCGGTCCTGGGCGCGCCGGCGGCGCTTGGGACCGCGCCGGCGGCGTCGAGCGCCTCGCGCGTCGCGACCAGCCGGCGACCGTGGCGACGCGCGATCTCCTGGAGGCGGGAAGCGAGGTTGACCGTGTCGCCCGCCAGGGTCACCACCGCCTGCCGCTCGCCCCCCAGGGCGGCCGCGGCGGTCGGACCGTGGTGCAGCGAGACGCGCACCCGGACCCGCGCCCCGGGGACCCGTCCCGCCAGCCGCTCCGGCGCCCGGGTGGCAAGCGCGGTGGCGCAGGCCAGGGCGCGCGCAGCGTCGTCGGGGGCGGGCTCGGGCAGGCCGAAGGCGATCATCGCCCCGTCGCCCTGCCAGTCGACAACCATGCCGCCGTGGGCCGCGGTCTCGGCCGCGAAGGCGGCGTGGAGTTCGCCGAGGAAATCCGCCGTCTCCAGCGGCGACATCCGCTCGGCCAGCGCGGTGAAGCCCTCGACGTCCGCGAAGATCACCGCCGCGTCCTGGGCGCGCCGCTTGAAGCCGCCGGCGCCGCCGCGCGCCAGCAGGTCGGCCAGCCCCGGCGGCACGAAGCCGGCGAGGTTCGCCCGCTCCCGCCCCAGCGCCGCCGTCTCGTGCACCGCCTGCACCCGGCGGCGCGCGGCGCCGGCCAGCAGGCCCGCCGCGACCCCGAAGGCGAGGCTCGCCCCATCCAGCCAGGCCCCCTGCAGCCAGGCCCCCTGCAGCCAGGCCCCCTGCAGCCAGGTCCCCTCCGGCCAGGACCCGCCCGCCAGCGGCCCGAACCCCGCGAAGGCCGCCTGCGCCGTCCCGGCCCCCGCCAGCGCCACCGCCGCGCCGGCCGGCGGGCCGAGCCGCCCCAGCGCCCGCCCGTGCACCGCCCAGCCCGCCAGGCACAGCGCCAGCGCCAGCGCCGCCGTCGCCGTCTCGACCCCCGGGCCGCGGCGGATCACGCGGCCCTCGGAGAGGCCGGCGGCGAGGCCCGCCAGCACCGTCACGCCGGACATCTCGGGCGCGTAGGGGGTCACGAAGACGTCGCGCAGGCTCTCGGCGGTGGCGCCGATGAAGACCATGCGTCCGCGCAGCGCCTCGGGCGGGATCCGGCCCGCGAGCAGCTCGCCCAGCGGATGCTCGGCGATGACGCCGGGGCCGCCGGGGTGGTCGACGATCACCCGGTCGCCCGGCAGCAGGTCGATGACGCGGTCGCCGAAGCGCACCTGGCGGTCGCGCTCGAGCTCGAGCTTCGCCCCTCGCGCCACGGCGGCGGCGGCGAGGGCGATCGAGGGCAGCAGGCGCCCTCCGGCCACGGGCAGGGCCAGCGGCGCCTCCCGCGGGACCCGGTCGGCGCCCTGGCGCAGGTTCACATGGCCCAGCCGCGCCGCCCGCGCCAGCGCGTCGGCGGGGGCCAGCAGGCCGGCGGGCGGCTCCGCCCCCGGGGCGCGCGAGATCACCACCGGGATCGCGCTGCGGTCGAGCGCGGCCGCAAGATCGGCGGGAAGCGCCGCGGGCGCCGGGCCGGCCGCGCTCGTGTTCAGCGCCGCCGCGGCCAGCAGCACCTGGGGCCGCCCGGCCAGCGCCGACGCGAGCGCCACGTCGGAGGGCGAGGGGTCGACCAGCAGCAGGTCGATGGCCACCGCCGAGGGCTCGGCCGCCAGGATCAGCGGCAGGGCGCGCGCCAGCGCGCCGCGCAGGGCGGCGGTGCGGCCGGCCTGGGCCAGGGCGGCCTCGTCGATGGCGATCACCGCGGCATGCTCGCCCGCCGCCCACGGACCGCGCAGCTGGAAGCGCAGGTCCACCGTCCAGCGGTCGAAGGCGTCGGTCCAGGGATCGCCGGCGAAGATCCGCCACAGGGCGAAGAGCAGCGTGGCCGCCAGCGCCGCGGGCA
>CAXGVP010000594.1:0-3199 GCA_964013055.1 uncultured Albimonas sp. | reverse complement strand
TTCAGCCGCCGCTGCCGGGGGGGCGGGGGGCGGCGTCGGAGGCGGTGGAGGCCGGCTCGCCGGAGGGGGCCGGAGAGGCGGCAGGGGTCGGAGAGGCGGGGGGGGCCTCGGGGTCGGAGGTTGCCGCCGCTTCGGGGGCGGGCTCGGAGCCGGGCTCGGCGCCGGGGCGGCCGTTGACCCACCAGCCCTCGAACACCGCGCCGTCGGCGTATTCCATCCGGCCCGGGCCGTTGCGCTGGCCGTTCTCGAAGCGGCCGCGGTAGATGTCGCCGCCCTTGTAGGCGGCGACGCCCTCGCCGTGGATCTCGCCGTCCTTCCAGCCGCCCTCGTAGACGAAGCCGTCGGGCATCTCGATCCGCCCCTCGCCGTCGCGCAGGCCCGCGACGAACCCGCCCGAGTAGACCGAGCCATCGGGGAAGGTCGTCGTGCCCTGGCCGTTCTGGACGCCGGCGGTCCACTCGCCGTCGTAGACGTAGCCGTCGGGGTATTCGAGCCGCCCGGACCCGTCGTACTTGCCGTCCGAGAAGCCGCCCTCGTAGCGCGCGCCGTTGGCGTAGACGGCCGTGCCCTCGCCCTGGATGCGCCCGCCCGACCAGGAGCCGGCGAAGGTCGAGCCGTCGGCGTAGCGCACTGTGCCGGGACCCTCGGGCGCGCCGGCGACGAAGGCGCCCTCGTGCACGGCGCCGTCGGCGTAGGTGGCGCGGCCCTGGCCCTCGATCCGGCCTTCGACCCAGTCGCCGTCGTAGCGGAAGCCGTCGGCGCCGATGAAGCGGCCGGCGCCGTGGCGCAGGTCGTCGGCGAAGCCGCCCTCGTAGACGTCGCCGTTGGCGTAGACCACGCGGCCCTCGCCCTGGCGCTTGCCCTCGACGAAGGCGCCTTCGTAGACGTCGCCGTTGGGCTGGCGGGCGGTCCCGGTCCCCTCGATCCGGCCCTCGACGAAGCCGCCCTCGTAGGTGAAGCCGTCGGCGAGCTCGATCTTTCCCTCGCCATGGCGCAGGCCGCCCTGCATCCCGCCCTCGTAGACCGAGCCGTCGGGGTAGCGCACCACCGCCTCGCCCTCCGGCGCGCCGGCGACGAAGGCGCCTTCGTAGCGGTAGCCGTCGGGGCGGGTCAGCACGCCCTGGCCGTTGGGCTGGTTGTCGGAGAAGGCGCCCTCGTAGACCACGCCGTCGGCGTAGCGGGCGACGCCCTCGCCCTCGATCCTGCCCTCGACCCAGTCGCCCTCGTAGGAGCCGCCGTCGGAGTAGCGGATGCGGCCCTTGCCCTGCGGCTTGCCGCCGACGAAATGGCCCTCGTAGACTGAGCCGTTGGGGTATTCGGCGACGCCCTGGCCCTGGATCCAGCCGTCCACGAACTCGCCGGTGTAGCGGAAGCCGTCAGGGCGCACGAGCGTGCCCGAGCCGTGCTGGCGGCCCTCCTTGAACTGGCCTTCGTAGACCTCGCCGGTGTCGTAGCGCTTGGTTTCGACGTTCGACTGCGGCGCCGCCGCCGTCGCCGCCGCCAGCGCGCCGGCGCCGGCCATCGCCCAGACCCAACCTCGGCCCATGCTGCTCCGCCCTCGTCTGCGTCCCTTGGATGTCCGCGGCCGCGGCGCCTGCGCCCCGGGCGGCCCTGCGCCGCGGGTCGCAGTCCCCTGGCGCCGCGGTTCGTGGCGGCGACAGTAGGCGGGCCCCCGGCCCCATGCAACCGGGCGCGGCGCGGGGGCGTGGCGTCATGCGCCGCGATCTCGCGGCGAATTGCGCGAGCTGGCGGGATGCTTCGGGGGGCAGGGGGCGCCCGCGTCGCCGCGCGGGCTTGCCTCGCCCGCCGGGGCGCCTGTAACTGCCGGGCCTGAAACCGACCCCTCCGTCCGCGCCGGACCCGCCGGAGACCGTGATGCCCGACGCCTTCCGCCTGACGCTCGCCCAGCTCGACCCCAGGGTCGGCGACCTCGACGGCAACGCCGCCAAGGCGCTCGCCGCGTGGGAGGAGGGCAAGGCCGCCGGCGCCGACCTGGTGGCGCTGCCCGAGATGTTCCTCGCCGGCTACCAGCCCCAGGACCTGGTGCTGAAGCCCGCCTTCGTGAAGGCGTGCGCGGCGCGGCTGGAGACGCTGGCCGAGGCCACCAAGGACGGGCCCGCGCTGGCCCTCGGCGCGCCCTGGGCGGGGCTGGAGCGGCCGGAGAACGCCTACTGGATCCTGCAGGGCGGAGAGATCCGGGCCCGCGTCTCCAAGCACCACCTGCCCAATTACGGGGTGTTCGACGAGAAGCGCCTGTATCACTCGGCCGACCCCTCCGGGCCGATCCAGATCGGCGCCGCGCGGCTGGGCATCCCGATCTGCGAGGACGCCTGGTTCCCCGACGTGGCCGAGACCGCGGCCGAGTCCGGGGCCGAGATCCTGTTCGTGCCCAACGGCTCCCCCTACGAGCGGCACAAGCACGACATGCGCGTGACCCTGATGGTGAACCGCGTGGTCGAGACGGGGCTGCCGCTGGCCTACCTCAACCGCACCGGCGGGCAGGACGACCAGGTCTTCGACGGCGGCTCCTTCGCGCTGAACGTCCATGGGGGACTGGCGGCGCAGCTGCCGTTCTTCGCCGAGCAGGTCGTGCACCTGGATTTCGAGCGCGGGAACGAGGGCTGGCGCTGCGCGCCCGGGCCGCTGGCGCCCGTGCCCGACGTGGCCGAGCTCGACTATCAGGCGATGGTGGTGGGGACGCGCGACTACCTCGCCAAGACCGGGTTCCGGAAGGTGGTGCTGGGGCTGTCGGGGGGCGTGGACAGCGCCCTGGTCGCGGCCATCGCCGCGGACGCCGTCGGGCCCGAGAACGTGCGCTGCGTGATGCTGCCCTCCCGCTACACGTCCGTGCACAGCCTCGAGGATGCGGCGGGGGTGGCGAAGGCGCTGGGGACGCAGTTGCACACGGTGCCCATCGGGCCGGGCGTGGACACGATGACCGAGACGCTGGCGCCCCTGTTCGAGGGCCTGGCCGCAGACGTTACGGAAGAAAACCTCCAGTCCCGCCTGCGGGGGCTGATCCTGATGGCGCTGTCGAACAAGTTCGGCGAGCTGCTGCTGACCACCGGCAACAAGTCCGAGGTGGCGGTGGGCTACGCCACGCTCTACGGCGACATGAACGGCGGCTGGAACCCGATCAAGGACCTCTACAAGATGCGGGTCTTCGCCGCCTGCCGCTGGCGCAACGCCGAGCCTCGGG
>CAXGVP010000593.1:0-3202 GCA_964013055.1 uncultured Albimonas sp. | reverse complement strand
GCGATCACCGCCGCCTGGCCCACGTCGACGGCGCCGAGCACCGCGACCACGGCGGCGGCGCGGGCGGCGTCCTCGCGGTCGAGCTGGGAGGGCTGGATGGCGCCGAGGACGCCTTCAGGGGCCAGCAGGTTTTCCAGAAGCTCGTGGGCGCCGACCATGCGGAACCCCTCGTCCTCGAAGATCGAGGCGAAGCCGCGCAGCATCCCGTCGTCGCCCTTGCGCAGCAGGGTCAGGGCCTTGGCGATCAGCGCCACGCCCTTGAGATCCAGCCGCAGGGGGTCGAGCTTCGGGCGCGACATCGCGCCGGCGAAGCAGATCTGCGTGACGCCCCTGGCGCGCATCGCCTTGAACAGGCGGCCGGGCTTCTCGAAGGGCAGGTCGAGCACGTCCATGCCCTCGGCCCAGGGGGCCGGGGTCCCCTCGAAGCGCACCACCAGCAGGGGCAGGCCGCGGCGGCGGCGATCCTCGGCGATCAGGCGGGGAAGGGCGCCGGAGCCCGCGACGAGGGCCAGCGCGCCCTCGGGCCGCGCCGCAGGCAGGCCCGCGCCGTCCGGCTCCGCCACCCGGTCAGCCCTTCGGGGTGACGAAGTGGCGGGAGCTCTCGGCCAGCATGAAGCGGCAGACGTCGGCGGCGAGCGGGGTGGTCCAGCGCCCGGCGGCCTCGGTGGCGCGGGCGGCGACGTTTCCCTCGCCCTCGGTGAAGATGAAGTCCACGCAGGCGCGCAGGTCCGAGATATGGGCCCGGTCCGCCTTGGCCCGGCGCAGGCCCACCAGGTTCAGCCCCGCGAGCCGCGCCCGGTCGCCGGTGACCGAGGCGTAGGGGATCACGTCGCGCTCGACGCCGGTCAGGCCGCCGACGATGGCGCCCCGGCCGATGCGCGAGTGCTGGTGCACGGCCGCGTTGCCGCCGATGATGGCGCGATCCTCGACGATGACATGGCCGCCCAGCGGGGCGTTGTTGGCGATGATCACGCCGTTGCCGACGATGCAGTCGTGGCCGACATGGGTCGAGGCCATGAACAGGCAGCCGTCGCCGATCTTCGTGAGATACCCGCCGCCCTCGGTGCCGAGGTTCATCGTGACATGCTCGCGGATCATGTTCCGCGCGCCGATCTCGAGCCGGCTTTCCTCGCCGGCGTACTTGAGGTCCTGCGGCTGGGCGCCGAGCACGGCGAAGGGCCACACCCGGGTGCCCTCGCCGATCGAGGTCGCGCCCTCGACCACCACGTGGGAGCGCAGCTCGACCCCGGCGGCGAGCCGCACCTTCGGGCCGACCGTGCAGAACGGTCCCACGACGACGTCGGCGCCGATCTGCGCGCCGTCCTCGACGATCGCGGAGGCGTGGATGCGGGCCGAGGGATCTATGGACATGCTCACCCCTGCCGGGACTTGTGGTCGGGCATCACGATCATCGCCGAGAAATCGGCCTCGGCGCAGAGCTTGTCGTCCACCCAGGCCTCGCCCCAGAACTTCCAGATCCGGCCGCGGCCGCGCAGGATCTTCACCCGCAGCTCCATCCGGTCGCCGGGGACCACGCGGTTGCGGAACCGGCACTTGTCCAGCGTCATGAAGTAGACCAGCAGGTCCTGCCCCTCCATGCCCAGCGTGTCGACCACCAGCACGGCGGCGGTCTGGGCCATGGCCTCGACGATCAGCACGCCGGGCATCACCGGCTCGGACGGGAAGTGGCCGGTGAACTGCGGCTCGTTCATCGTGATCATCTTGATCCCGACGCAGCTGTCGCCCTTCACCATCTTCTCGACCTTGTCGACAAGCAGGAAGGGGTAGCGATGCGGGATCATCCGCTGGATGCGGGAGATGTCGGCGGACCCGTATTCGGCCTGCGCCGGGGCGGTGGCGTCGTCGTCGCTCGCCGGCGCGTCTGCGGAAGGGGTCTCGGTCATGGTCAGGCTCTGTCTGCGTCGTTCGGCGCTCCTGATTGCAGGACGGCCGCGTCAGGTCAAGTCGCGGGCGCCGGGCGGCGCGGGCGGCGGCGCCGACGCAGCGGCATCCGCAGCTTGGTCGGTTCATGGAGCGCTCATCAACGGGGCGTCGGCCCTCAGCGGGGCATCAGCTCCTTGGGCGGGTCGAAGCGGACGTCGCCCATCTCGGCGTCGTAGCGCTCGATCGCGAGGGCGGTGACGTCGAGCGCGGGGTCGGCGGCGGCCAGCGCCGAGGCGTCGAGCAGGACCAGGGCGCCGGTCTCGCGGCGCAGCGCCTCGAGCACCCGGGGCAGGGCCGAGGCGAGGGCCTGGCGGGCCTCCTGCGTGAACTTCTGGAACAGGGCGCGGCGGTCCTGGCCGGCGGCGCGCTGGGCCTTGACCTTGCGGTCGAACTCGCGGGCGCGGGCGTCGAACTGCGCGGGCGGGAGCGTGGGCTTGAGGCGGGTGAGCTCCTGCTCCTCGACCTGGAGCTCGGTCTTCACGCGCTCCAGCTCGGTGGTGACGCGCTCGAGCGTCTCGCGCTCGGTCTCCTGCAGGGCGCGGGCGGCGGCGGAGTTCTCCAGCACGGCCTGGCGGTTGACGATCAGCACCGGGCTGCGGGGGATCGCGATGCGGGAGGGGCGGGCGGGCCCGGCGGTGGGGGCAGGCGCAGGGGCGGCCTCGGGCGCAGGCGCGGCGGGGGCCTGTTCGGCGGGGGCCTGTTCGGTGGGGGCCGGTTCTGCGGGGGCGGGTCCGGCGGGGGCCGCCGGGTCCTGCTGCTGGGCCGCGGCCGGCCCGGCGGCGGCGACGAGCGCCAGCGCCAGGCCCGCGCCGAGCCGGGCGGCGGCGGCCGCGCGCCGCGATGCGGGGCGCGCGGACACGATCAGAACCGGGTGCCGACCGTGAAGCGGAAGAACTCGCGGTCGTCGCTGTCGTCGTAGGCCAGCGGGTAGGCGAAGTTGAACCGCAGCGGGCCGAAGGCGCTGTCGATGTAGAGCGCGGCGCCGACGGAGGCGCGCAGCGACATCGAGTCGTCGATGGTCACCGCCGGGCGGCCGCCGCGATCGGGGTAGGTGGTCCGGTCGAGGCCGAACAGCGTGCCCGCGTCGGCGAACAGGCCGCCGTAGACGCCGAACTCCTCCGGCAGGCCGATGGGGAAGCTCACGTCGGTGCGCACCACCGCGTAGTAGTTGCCGCCCAGCGAGTCGTCGCGGGTGTAGCTGAAGCGCCGGATCGGCTTGGCGGGCTTGCCGGTGGCCGCGTCGATGCGCACGAAGGAG
>CAXGVP010000592.1:0-3204 GCA_964013055.1 uncultured Albimonas sp. | reverse complement strand
CGTCGCACTGGTAGAACTGGCGGAAGCGGCCGGGGCCGGGCTTCTCGTTGCGCCACACCGGGCCGACCGCATAGCGGCGGTAGGGGTTGGGCAGGTCGTTGCGGTGCTGGGCGTAGACGCGCGCCAGCGGCGCGGTCAGGTCATAGCGCAGCGCCAGCCAGCCCTCGTCGTCGTCCTGCCAGGCGAAGACGCCCTCGTTCGGGCGGTCCACGTCGGGGAGGAACTTTCCCAGGGCCTCGACGGTCTCGACGGCCGAGGACTCCAGCGGCTCGAAGCCGTGCGCATGATAGACGTCGGTGATCGCGGCGAGCATCTCGCCGCGCTCGCGCACCTCGGCGCCGAACCAGTCGCGGAACCCACGAGGCGTTTCGGCCCGGGGCCGGCGCGGTTTCTTGTCCTTGGCCATGGGAATCCCGTCGTCTGCGGACACGGTCGCGGCCCCGCCTGTGGGGCGCAGCCGCTCCCTAGCCGAAGGGGGCCTTCGGGGCAAGGCGAGGGCGGGCGCTCCGCCGGTCGGGGAAGCGGGAGCGGGAGGGCGCGCGGCGGGGGGAATCGGCGCCCGTGCGGGGGCGGCGGCGGCGGCGGTTGCGCCCGACCGGCCGCGGGCGCGCCGCGCGGGCCTGGTCGTTCGCGCAGCGGGCGGCCCGTTCGCGAATGGATCGGCCCCGGTGGCGCGCGCCACGGCCCCGTTCGCGAACCGCGAACGGTGTTTCGCGAACCCGATCAGAGACTTGGCGCACCCGTTCGCCGCCTTGCGAATTTGCTGTTTCGCGCCGGGACGAGACCGGCTGAATTGGCTGGGCAGAGGGCGACAGCCCGAAGCGCCGCCAGTCACCCCACGGCGGCTGCGTCAGGAGCGGGACAGTTTTTCTCCCAGGATCCGCTCCACCGCCCCGGGCCTCGCAGCGGAGAGGCGCGGGGGGCGAGTCGAGTAGCTTTTCCGCCGGCGTCGCGTGTGTATGAGCGCCGAAGCGTGTGTTGCGGAGCGTAGTGTGAAGTCGCATCGCGTAGCGATCGGATGCGAAGACCCCAGAAGACCAGAGCCGGGCGGCCGTCACCGCCCGGCTTGATTCCCATTCGGATCTCCCGATCGCCGTGCAGCCGCCCAGGGCGCCGCGGCCGGGAGACTGCAGGTTCGCCCGCTGTTCAGGACTGGTCGACCGGGCGAGGGGACGCCTGGAAGGTCGGGCGGTGCGGACGCTCGGTTCGGGTCGGCGGCGGGGACCGCCGGCCCGGGCCGACGCCAGGGGCCGCGTCCCCTGTCGCTTGCCGGGAGCTCCCGGCCCCCGCCTTCCGCAGACGAGCGACGGCCCGGCTGGCGCCGGCGCAGGACGCCCCGCGAAAGGCGCAGAGGCGGCCTGCCGGACCCCGGGCTCTCCCCTTCCCAGACCAGGCGCCGCGCCCGCGACGGACGAGGCGCCCAGCCGTGGCTCGGCATGCCGTCACGGCCCGACGATGTTCGGCCACCGCCGATCCTGCAGGCCGGCGAGGGCGTCGTTGAGGGCGGCGCGGACGCGGGACGACACGTCTTCCGTCGACGTCCGGGGCTCACGGCGGCCTGCGGGTCGCGGAGAGCCTGCCGGGCAACCGGCAGACGGCGCCCGTCGGTCTCGAAGGCCCCGCGGGGCGCGCGCCCTCGCCGGGTGGAGCGGGGCGGGAGGCTGCGCAGGTCGCCGGCCCGGGGAGGCGTCCGCAGGGGCTGCGCCCGCAGACGCAAGAGGGCCGCCGGCGAGGGGATCGCCGGCGGCCCGGGGCGCTTGCGGGGCGGTGGGGGCGGGGGTCAGCCGGTGCGGTCGGCGGCGTCGTGATCGGCGGCGGCCAGGAAGCGGGGCGCGTCCTCGGCCAGCCAGCCGGCGCTGCGCAGCACCGCCATCCGCGTGCGGCTGACGGGGATCCGCTCGCCGCTGCTCAGGACCAGCGTGGCGCGGTCGCCCTCGGGCTCCACCGCGCGCACCGCCCGGCGGGCCACCCAGTGCGAGCGGTGGACCTTGAGGCCTTCCTCCGGCGCGGTCTCGGCGATGGCGTCGGAGAGGCGCATCAGCAGCATCTCCTCGCCATGCTCGGTGGCGACGCCGACGTAGTGGTCGCTCATCGACAGGCGCAGCAGGGCGCCGCGCTTGCGCTGCGGCAGGCGGCGCAGGATCGCCGGAGAGGCCCGGCGGGCGGGCGCGGCGAAGGCGATGACGTCGGCCTCGGGCGGGGATTCGACCGCGACGCCCTGCGGGGCCGGGGCGGGAGGCGGATCGAGGGGCCCCGGCGCGGCCGCCACGGGAACGGGCGCGGCGTCGGGCGCGGCCGGCGCCACGGGGGCGGCGGCGGCGGGCGGGGCGAAGGCCGCGGGGGCGGGCCGTTGCGCGGGCATGCGGGCGGACATCGGAAGCGGGGCGGAGGCCGAGGCGGGGGCGGGGGCGGGGGCGGGGGCGGCCCCGGGGGGCGCCGTGGGGCGCGCCCTCGCCGGTCACCGCGCCGAAGCCCAGCGGCTGGCCCAGCGCCAGCCGGGTCTTGACCACGATCACCGCCGCCAGCAGCGCGCACAGCGGCGCCGCGAGCGCGGCCTCCGCCATCCCGAAATCCCGTTGCATCAAAGAGGCATGGGCCGGCGCCAGCAGCAGCAGCAGCGGCGTCGCCAGCGCCACGCCGACGACCAGGGTCGCCATCGGGCGCGGGCCCAGGCGGGCCTCGGCCAGGCAGACCACGAAGGTCGTCGCCACCCAGGCCGCCGCCATCCCCGCGCCCCAGAAGGCGGCGCGGCCCGCGGGCCCGTAGACCTCGGAGGTGCCGACCGGCCCGATCGCCGCGAACAACGCCGCGGTGAGGAAACAGACCACCCACAGGCGCGGGCTCGACAGCCCCCCGCGCCAGCTTTGCATCGCCTCGTCGAACCAGCTCATTCCATCACTCCAGTCCTGAATGGAGGACGCTCCACACCCTGCACGATTTTCGCTTTAATATTTTGTTCATCTGCGATCAAGCGAAGCGGCGGTCCTGCCGGCATGAACTGGGGGATTCCCTCGGAGGCGTGGCACGGATATCCCTCCTCCCCATGGACGCCTTCCTGAATGTGGAGCGCTCCGCCCTCGGCCGCCGCTGGGTCGGGCCGGGCGCGGAGACCGAGCGGCTCGGCCTCGCCATCGCCCAGCGCCTCGAGGCGCCGGAGATGGTGGGCCGCGTGCTCAAGAACCTGGAAGAGCAGGGCCTGGTGTC
>CAXGVP010000591.1:0-3204 GCA_964013055.1 uncultured Albimonas sp. | reverse complement strand
CTTGTTCTTGGGTGAGTCAGGAGCCCGCCGGAGGCTCCACCGCCCGCCGATCTCCCCTCCCACCGCCCCGGGCGCGCCCCAGCCAGGCCCGCCCGCAGGGCGCCTCCGTCCCTCCCTCGATCACTGGCACGCCCCCTGCATGTCCGTCTCTGCACCCCGGCGCCAGCCCGGGGGAGATCCAGCAGGGCGCCTGCGCCCGCCCCGACAGGAGAGCGCCCATGGCCTCGCGCCCCGCGACCCCGTTCCTCGCCCGTTCCGGCGCCCTGCGCGTCTCCCGCCGCACGATCCTCAAGGGCGCGGCCTCGCTCGCCGCCGCCTCGGCGCTCGGCGCGCCGGCCCTGGCGCAGAGCCGCAGCCTCAAGATCGGCTCCTACGGCGGCTACTTCGAGAACTCGTTCAAGGAGCACGTCTACCCGAAGTTCACCGAGGCGACGGGCATCGCGGTCGAATCCGTCACCCAGCCCAACTCCTCCGACTGGCTGGTGACCATGCAGAACGCCGCCCAATCCGGCGCGGTTCCCGCGGACCTCTCGCTCTACGCGCGCGACACCATGATCCGCGCCTCGCGCATCGGCGGCCTGCTGGCGCCGCTCGACGCCTCGGCGATGCCCCGGGCCGAGGGGCTCGACGCAAAGTTCCTCTACACCGCCGAAACCGGCCTGGTGGGCGTGGGGGCGATGTCCTGGTTCACCTCGATGGTGGTGAACCCCAACGTGGTCGAGACGCCCGCCTCCTGGACCGAGTTCTGGGAGTCCTCGACCTACGAATCCTCCCTCGGCATCTCCAGGCTCTACAACTCCCACTTCCTCGACATCACCGCCGCCACCTTCTTCGACGGCGAGGCCACGATGATGTCCAAGGACGGCATCGTCGCCGTGGTCGAGAAGGTCGCCGAGCTGAAGCCCAACGTCGCCCTGTGGTGGTCCGCCGAGTCCCAGATGGAGCAGGGCATGAAGAACGAGGACGTGATCGGCGGCATCTACTACCACGACGTCGCCGGCATCATGGCGGCAGAGGGTTTTCCGATCGCCTCGATCTTCCCCAAGGAGGGCAACCCCCAGGACTACGGCTCCTGGTGCCTGGCCGAGGGGTCCGAGAAGGCCGAGGAAGCCGCGGCGTTCATCGACTTCTCCTCCGACCCGTCCACCCAGGCCCTGATGAGCCGCATGATCGGCACCGCGCCGCTGCTGCCCCAGGCCTCGACCGACCTGACCGACGAGGAGTTCGCCGCCGTCTCCGGGACCCCCGCGATCACGCCGGCCTACGAGGCCTATCTCGACATGGGCGAGTTCATCAAGGAGACGTGGGAGAAGATGCTGGCGGCCGCCTGAGGCCCCCGCGATGACCTCCGGAGAGCCCGGACAGGGCGTCCCGACAAGGGACGCGGCGGACCTGCGCCTGTGGGATGTGCGCAAGACGTTCCCCGGCGGGGCGGTGGCGGTCGAGAGCGTCGACCTCCGCTTCCCCGCCGGGGAGCTGACCGCCCTGCTCGGCCCCTCCGGCTGCGGAAAGACCACGCTGCTGCGGATGATCGCGGGCCTCGAAACCCCGTCGTTCGGCCGCATCGAGCTGGGCGGGCAGGACATCACCGACCTCCCCGCCCACAAGCGCCGCTTCGGAATGGTCTTCCAGAACTTCGCGTTGTTCCCACACCTGACGGTGGCCGAGAACGTCGCCTATTCGCTGGCCATCGAGGGCGTCGCGAAACCGAAACGCCGGGCCCGGGCCGAGGCGCTCCTCGACCTCGTCCAGCTCCCCGGCTTCGGCGCCCGCCGCATCGGAGAGCTCTCCGGCGGCCAGCGCCAGCGCGTCGCCATCGCCCGCGCGCTGGCGCAGGAACCGAAGGTCTTCCTCCTCGACGAACCCATGTCCGCCCTCGACGCCAAGCTGCGCGAGGAGATGCAGGTCGAGCTCCGCCTCCTCCAGCAGCGCCTGCGCATCACCACCATCGTGGTCACCCACGACCAGCGCGAGGCGATGACCATGGCCGACCGCATCGTGGTGATGTCGAATGGCCGGGCCGAGCAGGTCGGCCCCCCGCAGGAGGTCTACCAGCGCCCCGCCAACCGCTTCGTGGCGGGCTTCATCGGGAAGGCCAACTTCCTCGCCGGCGCCGCCGACCGCGGCGAGATCGTCCTCCCCACCGGCGCCCGCCTCTCCGTCGCCCCCGCGGCGAACTTCCGCGACGGCGCGCCGGTCCAGGTCGCCTGCCGCCCGGAATGGACCTTCCTGGCCCCCGAGCCCGGCCCCAACACCCTCGCCGGCCGCGTCGCCTTCGTGCGCGACATCGGCCAGGTCCGCGAGATCCACGTCGAGACCCCGGCGGGTCCCCAGGTCTGCGAGCTCCCCTTCTCCAACCCCGCGCGCCCGAGGCTCGGCGACGAGGTGCACCTGTTCCTCCCCCCCGAGCTGATCCGCGTCTTCCCCGCCCAGGACCGGGCCGAGGCCGCATGATGCCCCCGGCTCCCCTGTTCCCGCGCCCCGTCGCCGCCTCGCCCCCTCGGCCCGCGCCTCCACGCCTCCGCCGGCAACGCCTCGCGCCAGCGCGCCGATCCGCCGTCCCGCGGCCGTCGCCCAACGCCATCCCGACCAGCGCGCCTGCCGCGCACCACGCCGCCCCGCGCGCAGCGCGACCGCCGAGCGAGCCCCGCCTCGCGAGGCCCGCCGCAAGCCCTGCCCTCGCCACGCGCCGCGAGCCCGACGCCCCCCCCGCGCGCAACCGCCGACGCGGCGCCCCCCGCCCACAGGCCGCGCTCCGCGCCGGCCGCGCCGCCGCTTGCCCCGCGCCGCACGCTGGCGACGGTCAGCCCGCCATCGCGGCCGCCTGCGCCCCCGACGCCCAGCGCCGCGCCTGCCGTTTCGCCCCGCCCTCGTCGCAAGCGCCCCGGCGCGACGCCCGCCACGGGTCGCCGAGCGCCTGGTCTGCGGAGCCGTCCGTCGCGGATGCCGATCAGAGCTCCGCCGGCGCCCGGGTCAAGAATCGCGGCACGCGACCGCGCTTCGCGCGGCTCGTCCTTCACCCGGCCCCCGGCGGGGCTCAGGCATCTTCAGCGACGCACGGCTGCGGAGGACAGGCGCGCCCCCTGCTATCTGGCGAGCTCCCGAGCCCCCCCTGCGGGCCCCCGGCCCGCCCGCGCGGCACGCGCGCATGGCCGAGCAAGCCCCGCCTCGCGAGGCCCGCCCCAGGCGCCGCGCCCGCCGCGC
>CAXGVP010000590.1:0-3211 GCA_964013055.1 uncultured Albimonas sp. | reverse complement strand
AGGTAGCCCATGAAGGCGGCGTCGTCGCCGTCCGGGGCGATGCGCTTCAGATGCGCCTCGCCGCCGGGCTGGAACTCGGTCTCCTCCGCGGAGACGCCGCAGTGGGGGCAGGTCAGGAGGAGCATCAGCGGGCCCCTCCCGAAATCTGGCCCGCGCGGGCGCGCCCGAGGGCGCGCGCCGGCCGGCGATCAGTTCTTGTCGACGTCCACGTCGGGCAGCTTGAGGGTGACGGACGGTCCGTCGTCCGCTCCGGCGCCGGTCGGCAGGTTGCCGGTGTAGGCGAGGATGCCGCCGCCCACTGCGACCACGAGCAGCGCGCCCACGATGAAGGCGAGAAGCGGGTTCGTGCCGTTGCGGTTGCCATCAGCCATGACGATGTCTCCTCGAGTCGGTTAAGGTTCCGACGCAGGACATAGGGCCGTTCGGCGAGGTTCCAACCACTGTTCATGGCGGTGTTGCACCCTTTACAACGGTTTTCGGGAACGGACCGACAACTATTCAGGCCGTTTCTGGGCGAAGCGGACCGAACCCGGTCCGAAATCGAGGCGAAATCGCGGCGGCACGCCGCGCGAGACAGGGAGACGCCGGCATGGGCGACGAGACGGGGGCCGCGGGCCTGATGCAATGGGCGCCCTTCGCGCTGATCGGCGCGGTGTTCCTCTGGGCGCTGCTGCGCCGTCGCCGCCGGCCCGAAACCCGCGCCGACCGCACCACCGAGGCCGCGGCCCGCGCCGCCGTCGAGGCCGAGCTGCGCCGCCGCCGCCGCGGCCGCGACGACGCCGGCGGCCCCAACGACGGCGCGCCCGGAGGCGGGCACGGAGGCGGGCACGGAGGCGGGCACGGAGGCGATGGGGGAAACGACTGAGCGGGTCAATGCGCCACCGCGGCGGCGACCGACTCGTCGATCATCCGTCCCTCGCGGAAGCGGTCGAGGCCGAAGGGCCCCGCCACCGGGTCCTCGCCCTTGGCGATCATCGAGGCCGTCGCCCAGCCCGAGCCGGGGATCGCCTTGAAGCCGCCGGTGCCCCAGCCGCAGTTGATCCAGATGCCGGGCACAGGGGTCTTGCCGATGATCGGAGAGCGGTCCCCGGTCATGTCCACGATCCCGCCCCACTGCCGCAGCATCCGCAGCCGGGTGATGATCGGGAAGGTTTCCACAAGCGCACGCACGGTCTCTTCCACATGCTGGAAGGAGCCGCGTTGCGTATAATTGTTGAACCCGTCGGCGCCGCCGCCAATCACCAGTTCGCCCTTGTCGGACTGGCTCATGTAGCCGTGCACGGTGTTGGCCATCACCACGCAGTCGATCACCGGCTTGATCGGCTCGGAGACCAGCGCCTGCAGCGCCACGGATTCGACCGGCAGGCGGAAGCCCGCCATCTCGGCCAGCACGCCCGAATGCCCCGCCACCACGATGCACAGTTTCTTCGTGCGGATCGCGCCGCGGGTGGTCTGCACGCCGGTGACGCCGTCGGCGTCGCGGTCGATACCGGTGACCTCGCAGCCCTGGATGATGTCGACGCCGAGATCCGAGGCCGCCCGCGCATAGCCCCAGGCCACCGCATCGTGGCGCGCGGTGCCGCCGCGGGCCTGCCACAGGCCGCCGAGGACGGGGTAGCGCTCGCCGTCGACGTTGAGGATCGGCACGATCTCCTGGCAGCGCTTGGGGGAGACGATCTCGGTCTCGATCCCCTGGGCGCGGTTGGCCGATTCCGTGCGCTTGTAGGCGCGCAGCTCGTGCTCGGTCTGGGCCAGCATCAGCACGCCGCGGGGGGAGAACATGATGTTGAAGTTCAGCTCCTGGCTCAGCGTCTCGTAGAGGCCGCGGGCCAGCTCGTAGATCGCCGCCGAGGGGTCGCGCAGGTAGTTCGAGCGGATGATGGTGGTGTTGCGCCCGGTGTTGCCGCCGCCGAGCCACGCCTTCTCCAGCACCGCCACGTTCTTCAGCCCGTGGTTCTTGGCCAGGTAGTAGGCGGTCGCCAGCCCGTGCCCGCCGCCGCCGATGACGATCACGTCGTATTCGCCTTTCGGCTCGGGCGAGCGCCAGGCTTTCTCCCAGCCCTGGTGCCAGGAGGCGGCGTGCCGGGCGATGGCGAAGACCGAGTAGCGGGCCATGGGCGGGGAACCTCCGGGGACTGCGCGGGCGCAACGCGGGTCGGGGCGCGTCGGCCCCCTTCTGCCGGAACCGCCCGGCGGCCGGGGGCGCGGATGCGCCGTCTCGGCCAAGGAAAGCGACAGCGGCGCCGCGTCGCAAGCCCCGCCGAGGTCGCGGGCGGGCCCGCGACCCGCGCCCCGATGACGGACGCCCTGCGCCGACGCCTCCCCTTCCGGGCGTCCCGCGCCAGCGTCGACGGGGCGCCGGGCGGCATCTCCGGCGGCGGACGTCCCGCGCGAGCCTCGACGGCCCACCCGGCGGAGCCTCCCCCGGCGAGCGTCCCGCGCGAGCGTTGCGGGGTCGGGTCCGGGGGGGCGTCGAGCCCCCCCGGACCCGGCTGCCGCGCACATATTCCAAACGCGGGACATGACGCCGCGGCGCGTCCGCTCACGCGCGCGTCGGTGGACGGATCGCGCGCGCGAGGCTAGGGGAGCGCCATGGACTTCTGGATCGCCGCCCTCGTCTCCGCCCTGCTCGCCGCCGCCTGGCTGGCGCGCCCCCTGCTGACCGCGGCAGGCGCCGCCCCGGCCGAGCCGGAGGCCGCCCGCGACGTGCAGGTGTTCCGCGACCAGCTGCGCACGCTGGACCGCGACGTCGAGCGGGGCGTGCTCGCCCCGGCCGAGGCGGAGGGCAGCCGGGCCGAGATCTCCCGCCGCCTGCTCGCCGCCGCCGCCGAGGCCGAGCGTCAGTCCCCCGCGCGCCCCGCGCCCAAGGCCGCCTCGCGCGCGCTGGCCGCGGGGCTGGTGCTGGCGATCTTCGCCGGCGGCGGCGGGCTCTATGTCCTGCTCGGCGCCGGCGGCGCCCCGGACCGGCCCCTGCAGGCGCGGCTCGACGACATGCGCACCCGCCAGGCGCAGCGGCCCAGCCAGGCCGAGGCCGAGGCGCAGCTCGCCGCCGCCCAGCCCCCGGCGGAGACCGCCGAGCCCTCGGCCGAGGAGACCCGGATGCGCGACCTCGTCGGCCAGCTGCGCACCGCGCTGGCCGAGCGTCCCGACGATGTGCGCGGGCGTCGCCTGCTCGCCGACAGCCTGATGCGGCTGGGCGACGTGGCCGGGG
>CAXGVP010000589.1:0-3214 GCA_964013055.1 uncultured Albimonas sp. | reverse complement strand
CCGCCCTCGACGTCACCATCCAGGCCCAGATCCTCGACCTGCTGAAACAGCTTCAGCGCGACGAGGGGCTGTCGATGCTGTTCATCACCCATGACCTCGGCATCGTGCGGCGCATCGCCGACCGGGTGGCGGTGATGAAGGACGGTCATATCGTCGAGACCAACGCGACCGGCCCCCTCTTCGCCGATCCCCAGCACCCCTACACCCGAAAGCTGCTCGCCGCAGAACCGAAGGGCGAGGCGCCGCCGGCGAAGACCGACGCGCCCGTGGTGATCGAGACGCCGGGCCTGAAGATCTGGTTCCCGATCCGCCGCGGCATGATGCGCAAGACCGTCGGTCATGTGAAGGCGGTGAACCACGCGCAGCTCGCGGTCCATGCGGGCGAGACGCTGGGGATCGTGGGCGAGAGCGGCTCGGGCAAGACCACGCTGGCGCTGGCGCTGATGCGGCTGACCGCCTCCGAGGGGCCGGTGGTGTTCCTGGGCGAGGACCTGCAGGGCCGCGCCCCCCGCTCCCTGCGCCCGGTGCGCCGGCAGATGCAGATGGTGTTCCAGGACCCGTTCGGCTCGCTCAGCCCCCGCATGACGGTCGAGCAGATCGTCTCCGAGGGTCTTTCGATCCACCATGTCGAGGGCGCCTCCGACCCCCGGCGCGCGGTCGCCGAGGCGATGGGCGAGGTCGGCCTCGATCCGGCGATGATGGACCGCTATCCGCACGAGTTCTCCGGCGGCCAGCGCCAGCGCATCGCCATCGCGCGCGCGATGATCCTCAAGCCGAAGCTGCTGGTGCTGGACGAGCCGACCTCGGCGCTGGACATGACGGTGCAGGTGCAGATCGTGGACCTGCTGCGGCGCTTGCAGGCGCGGCACGGGATGGCCTACCTGTTCATCTCCCACGACCTGAAGGTCGTGCGCGCCATGTCCCACAGGGTGATCGTGATGAAGGCCGGCGACATCGTCGAGAGCGGCACGGCGGCCGAGGTGTTCTCGTCTCCGCGCACCGAGTACACGCGCGAGCTGATGCGCGCCGCCCTGGGCGGCGCCGCCGCATGATCCGGTTCCCCGGACGGAAGGCCGTCCCCGCCGGGACCGGCGGCGCGGTGACGGTTGCGCATACCCATCTCTACCGAGGCGCCACCGGAGCCCTGCCCGGGGGCGAGGTCCCTCCCGCCGGCCTGCCGGTGGCGATCGAGTTCTCCGACGCGGTGACCGCGCCCGGCCGCCTCCTGCCGATGGCCGGCGGCCGCACCCGGCTGGAGGTCGGCGCCTACCGCACCTCGAAGGGCGCGAAGATCGGCCCCAAGGCCTGGATACTGGAGCCCGACCCCGAGGCCGACGGCCGGTTCCGCGTCCGCGCCAGCGGCGACTGAACCGCCCCCCTGCCGCGCCACGCCCCGCGGCGGACCGCGAGAGGCCCCGGGTCAAGCCCGGGGCGCCCGCCCGCCCGGCCCCGCCTGCGCCACACCCCGCCCCGTCCTGCGACTCGCTCGCCCCGCGCCCCTGGCGGCCCGCGCAGCCGTCGCCCCTGCCGCGCGGGCGCGACCTCTCCCCCGGCGCCCCGCCCGACGCGCGGCTCCCCCGTTGCCGGCTGCGCCCCGCAGCCGGCCGCGCCCGCCACGCCCGACCATCGCAGCCGCCCTGCCCGGTCCGCGCCCCTCGCGACCGGCGCCGCCCTCGACCCGGCCGCGCGAGCGCGACCTCTCGACCGGCGCCCCGCCCGACGCGCGGCTCCCCCCGCGGCCCGGGTGCGCGCCGCAGCCGTCTTGCCGCGACGCCCCCCGCGCGCTATCCCGCGCCCGACCCGTCCGCGCGCCGCGCCGCGCCGCGCGCCGTTCGCTCCAAGACGCAGAGGCCGCCATGATCCCCCGTTACGCCCGCCCCGAGATGACGGCCGTCTGGACGCCCGAGACCAAGTTCCGCCTCTGGTTCGAGATCGAGGCCCACGCCTGCGACGCCCAGGCCGAGCTCGGCGTGATCCCCAAGGAAGCCGCCGCCCAGGTCTGGACCGCGAAGGACATGACCTTCGACATCGACCGCATCGACGAGATCGAGCGCGAGACGAAGCACGACGTCATCGCCTTCCTCACCCACCTGGCCGAGCTGGTGGGCCCGCAGGCCCGCTTCGTGCACCAGGGGATGACCTCGTCCGACATCCTCGACACCTGCTTCAACCTGCAGCTGGTCCAGGCCGCCGACATCCTGATCGCCGACGTCGACGCGCTGCTCGCCGCCCTCAAGCGCCGCGCGTTCGAGCACAAGGACACGGTGCGCATCGGCCGATCCCACGGCATCCACGCCGAGCCCACCACCATGGGCCTGACCTTCGCGCGCTTCTACGCCGAGATGAAGCGCAACCGGAACCGCCTGGAAAAGGCCCGGTTCGAGATCGCCACCGGCGCGATCTCCGGCGCCGTCGGCACGTTCGCGAACATCGACCCCTACGTCGAAGAACACGTCTGCAAGGCCATGGGCCTGGAGCCCGAGCCGATCTCCACCCAGGTGATCCCGCGCGATCGCCACGCCGCCTTCTTCGCGGCGCTCGGCGTCGTCGCCTCCTCCATCGAGAACGTGGCGATCGAGATCCGCCACATGCAGCGCACCGAGGTCCTGGAAGCGGAAGAATTCTTCTCCCCCGGCCAGAAGGGCTCCTCCGCGATGCCCCACAAGCGCAACCCGGTCCTGACCGAGAACCTCACCGGCCTCGCCCGCATGGTCCGCGGCTACGTGGTCCCGGCGATGGAGAACGTGGCGCTGTGGCATGAGCGGGACATCTCCCACTCCTCGGTCGAGCGCTACATCGGCCCCGACGCCACCATCACGCTGGACTTCGCCCTCGCCCGCCTGACGGGCGTCATCGACAAGATGGTGGTCTACCCCGAGAACATGCTGGCGAACCTCAACAAGTTCAAAGGCCTGGTGCATTCCCAGCGGGTGCTGCTGGCGCTGACGCAGGCCGGCTGCTCGCGCGAGGACAGCTACCGCCTCGTGCAGCGCAACGCCATGAAGGTCTGGGAACACGGCGCCGACTTCCTGACCGAGCTCAAGGCCGACCCGGAGGTGACCGCCGCCCTGTCGGACGCCGAGCTCGAGGAGAAGTTCGACCTCGGCTACCACCTCAAGCGCGTCGACGTGATCTTCGACCGGGTCTTCGCCGAGGACTGATTCCGCCCGCTCCGGGAGGGGGGCGCGAACGCGCGCGGCGGACCTCCGCCGCG
>CAXGVP010000588.1:0-3215 GCA_964013055.1 uncultured Albimonas sp. | reverse complement strand
AAGAAGCCCGGAAACTCCAACCCCGGGCGATCCAAGGTTCGGGTTCGGATCACAGGGGCAGGGGGCATCTGTGGACGGCCTGTTGGACGCAAGGGCTTTCGACGGTCTGCGCTCCGTCCAGTGCAGTCGTCTGTCCGGCCTGTTCGCGCGGTCTCGACCGCTGGCCTTGATGACGTCCGCGGATCGGCTCCCTCATCACGTCAACGCGCTCGAGGCGCCGTGACCCCCTGGGGTTCGCCGATCCCCGGCTGCGGCCGGTTCGTCATCACGTTTCGGCAACCTTCCGTCCACGACGCCGCGGCACGCGCCCCCACGTCGATCCGTCACGCCGGCGTCGGTCGATGCGCCTTCCCGCGCGCCATCAGCGCCCAGGCGACGCGTGCAGTCTTGTTCGCGAGAGCGACCGCGGCGGCTTTCGGCTTCTTCCGAGCCATAAATGCGATGATCCACGCGCCGCCGCCGCGCTGGCGGAATATCCTGAGCATCGCGGTGGCGCCGACGACCAGGAGACGCCGGATTCGCCCGTCGACCATCCTGCTGATCCCGGCCTGCCGCTCCTTGCCGCCGCTGCTGCACGCGCGCGGCGTGAGGCCGAGCCAGGCCGCGACCTGTCTGCGGGACCGGAACCGCGACGGGTCCGGCACGCTCGCGTCGATGGCGGTCGCGGTGATCGGCCCGACGCCCGGGCTGGCGCCAAGCCGCCTGCCGGCCTCATTGGCGCGATGCCAGCCGAGGATCCGTTTCTCCAGCCCCGCGATCTCCGCCTCGAGCGTCGTGAGCTGATCGGCCAACGCCCGCAGGTACGCGCGAGCGAGGGCGGCAAGCTCCTCCGTTTCGTCCGAGACCGCGGCGACCGCTTTCTTCGCGCCGGCGGCGCCCTTCGCCCCCCCCGAACGCGTACAGATGCCCACGGAGGACGTTGATCAAGAGGGTCCGCTGGCGGATGAGGAGATCCCGCGTCTCGTGGAGCATCAGGGCGGCTTGCCGCTCCTCGGACGACACCGCCACGAAGCGCATCGTCGGCCGGGTCGCCGCTTCCGCGATCGCCTCGGCGTCGGCGTCGGCGTCGGCGGCGTCGGTCTTCCCGCGCTTCACGTACGCCTTCACGTAGACTGGCGGCACCAGACGGACCTCGCGCCCCATCGCCGCGAGTTCGCGACACCAATGGCGAGCGGATGCGAAAGCCTCCATGCCGATGAGACCGGGGCGCAGCGCCTTGAAGAAGCTCGACATCCGGCTCCGGCGGAGTTGACGTGGGATGACGACGCCGCCCTCCGCATCTACGCCGTGGACCTGGAACACGCGCTTCGCCAGGTCCAGCACCATCGACATCGACCATCGCGGCCTCCCTTGCGTCACGCCTCGGGACGACCACGCCAGGGGCTTGCGGAGCGGCACGGCGGGGCTGTCCACATGATCACGTCATCTCTGTTCGGCGACGCCTTGCGTGAGCGCGGAATTCGGTGCGGCGATCCGACGGGAACATGACCTCGGCGACTGCTGACGATCGGCTCCCGCGGCGCACGGATCGCACCCTTTCCCGGCCGTCTCTGCTCCGGTTGCGGCAGGCTCGCGACAGCGAGACCTGCCGCGCCTGAGGGGAGACTTGCATCCCGATGCCGATCGCCGCCAGGCCCGTGCGAGCCGCTCGGCGGAATCTTTTCGATGCTTGCAAGCAATCCTTAAGACCGCTCTGGCAGAAGCGCCCGCGAGGGACAGCGGAGGCCGCCGCATGTCCGGGAGGAGGAGCGGGGCGTGACGGACGACAGCCGGGTACTGAAAACGATTCCAGGGCTCGCGGGGACGGTGGACCTTGCGCAGCGTCTCCAGGAGGCGATCACGCCGGGCGCCTGCGTGCGCGCATCCCTCGAAGAGGCGCCGGATCTGCTGGTGTCGGACCTCCAGGCGCTCGCGGCCGCGCATCTGACCGCGCGGCGGCGCGATGCGCGGCTCGCGGTGGAAATGCCGGCGGGCGGACGGCTCGAGTCTGCGATCCGCCGCGCGGGGTTCGACGGGCCCTCGGACGCGGCGCTCCTGCGCGAGGGCGATCTCTGGACCGGCGTTCGGCTGCCGGAGGGGAGGGCGGCATGAGCAAGACGATTCTGGCGATCGACGATTCAGCCTCGTTGCGGGCGATGGTGCGCATGACGCTGACCGCCGCCGGCTACGAGGTGATCGAGGCGTCGGACGGCGCCGACGGTCTCAGCAAGGCCTCCGCCCGGCCCCCGAACGTGGTGCTGACCGATCTGAACATGCCCGGCATGGGCGGCATGGACTTCATCCGGCGATTCCGCGCCATGTCCGGCGGCCGCGGCGTGCCCGTCGTCGTGCTGACCACCGAGACGGACGACGCCCTCAAGCGCGAGGCCCGCGCCGCGGGCGCGACCGGCTGGCTCGCGAAGCCCTTCGACCGGGCGAAGCTGCTGGAGGTGGTGCGCAAGGTGGCCGGCGCATGACCGGGCCCGATCCGGCGGAGATCTTCCGGCAGGAGGCGCGCGACCTGCTGGAAAGCCTCGAACAGGGGCTGCTGGAACTGGATCAGAACCCCGCGGACATGGAGCGGGTGAACGCGGTCTTCCGGTCGCTGCACACGCTCAAAGGCTCCGGCGCGATGTTCGGCTACGCCAGCCTCGCGGCGTTCCTGCATGGGTTCGAGGACGCCTTCGACGCGGTGCGCGAGGGACGGGCGCGGGCGACCTCGGAGCTGGTGTCGATCGCGCTGGATGCAGCCGATCACGCCGCCGATCTCGTCGCCTCCGGAGAGGCCGGCGCGCCGGGGCTCGAGGCGCGTGGCGCCGCCCTGGTCGCGGCTCTGCGGGGCGCCCGCGGCGGAGAACCCGAGACGGCGCCCGCCGCCGAGGCGCCCGCGCTCCGCGCCTGGCGGATCCGCTTCCGCCTGCCTCCCGGCGCCCTGATCGACGGCTCCGATCCGCTGCTGCTGCTGGACGACCTGCGCGAGCTGGGCGAGGCGGAGGCCGCCGTGGCCATGGCCGACCTGCCGCCGCTGGACGAGCTCGACCCCGAGACCCTGCAGCTGGCCTGGACGGTCGAGCTCCGCACCGACCGGCCGGTGGCCGAGATCCGCGACGTCTTCCTGTTCGTCGACGGCGTGGCCGAGATCGCGATCGAGCTGCTCGACGCGGCCCCCGGCGCCGCTGCGGGGCCGACCCCCGCAGATGGCGCGAGCCCCGCCGCCCCCGATCCCGCCGCCCCCG
>CAXGVP010000587.1:0-3216 GCA_964013055.1 uncultured Albimonas sp. | reverse complement strand
CGGGGCGCCTGCGGGGCGGGCGCGGCGCCCGGAGGACGACGGCGCGGGGCGGCGTTTTCCTTGCAGAGGCGGGGCGTCCGTGGCAGCGATCACGGGAACGAGCCAGGGAGGAGACATGGCCGACCCGATCCAGCCCCCGGCGCAGCCCGGAGGGCGTCGCGTGCGCATCGGCTGCGGCGCCGGCTTCTCCAACGACCGCATCGACCCGGCCCGCGACCTGGCGGAGCGGGGCGCGCTCGACGTCCTGTTCTTCGAATGCCTGGCGGAGCGGACGCTCGCCAACGCCCACGCCCTGCGCGCCGCGGACCCGAAGGCCGGCTACGACCCCTGGCTGCGCAAGCGCATGGAGGCGGTGCTGAGGCCCTGCCGGGAGGCGGGGACGCGCATCGTCTCCAACATGGGCTCCGCCAACCCCGCCGCCGCCGGGGAGGCGGTGGCGGAGGTGGCGCGATCCCTGGGCCTGCGGGGCCTGAAGGTGGCGGTGGTCGAGGGCGACGACGTCTCGGCCCTGATGACCCCGGACCTGGAGCTGATGGACGGCGAGGGCCGCCTCGCCGACGTTCCCCTGCACATGACCGGCGCCAACGCCTATCTCGGCCACGAGCCGATCCGGCAGGCGCTGGAGGCGGGCGCGGACGTGGTGATCACCGGCCGCTGCGCCGACCCCTCGCTGGCGGTCGGCCCGCTCGCCCACGCCTTCGGCTGGGCCGCGGACGACTGGGCGCGGCTGGGGGCCGGCACGCTGGTGGGGCACCTGCTGGAGTGCTCGACCCAGGTCACGGGCGGCTACTACGCCGATCCGGGGCGCAAGGACGTGCCGGGGCTGGCGTTCTTGGGCTTCCCCTATGCGGAGGTGGCCGAGGACGGCTCGGCGGTGATCGGCAAGCTGGACGGGACCGGCGGGCTGGTCAGCCGCGGCACGGTGCTCGAGCAGATGCTCTACGAGGTGCACGACCCCGCCGCCTACCTCACCCCCGACGTGACCGCCGACTTTTCCAATGTCCGCCTCGACGAGCCCGCCCGCGACCGGGTGGCCGTGTCCGGAGGCTCCGGACGCGCCCGCCCCGACACGCTGAAGGTCACCCTCGGATTCGACGGCGGCTTCCTGTCTGAAGGAGAAATCTCCTACGCCGGCCCGAACGCGCTGGCCCGCGCCAGGCTGGCGGGCGAGGTGATCGAGACCCGGATGCGCGAGGTTCACGGCCACCAGGGCCCGATCCGCCAGGACTTCATCGGCCTCGCCTCGCTGCACGGCTCCGCCCACGACCCCGACGCGCCCCCGCCCTACGAGCCCGCGGAGGTGCGCCTGCGCATGGCGCTGCGCACCCACGACCGCGATCTCGCCGAGGCGCTGCCGCGGGAGGTCGAGGGCGCCTGGCTCTCCGGCCCCGCAGGCGGTGGCGGCGCGCGGGGGCGGGTGACGCCGGCGGTCACCACCCGCTCGGCCCTGCTGCCGCGCGGGCTGGCGCGGCCCTCGATCCGGATGATCACGGCATGAAGGTCCGGCTGCACGAGGTCGCCTCGGCGCGGGCCGGGGACAAGGGGGACGTCTCCTCGATCGCCCTGTTCTGCGACGGGCCGGAGGTGTTCGAGGCCGTGCGCGCCCAGGTCCCGCCGGAGCGGCTGAGCCGCGAATTCCCGCGCCTGTTCCGCGGCCCCGTCCGCCGCTACGAGATCGAGCACCTGCATGTCCTGAACTACGTCATCGAGCGGGGGCTGGAGGGCGGCGTCAACGCCTCCCTGAACCTCGACGCTCACGGCAAGTCGTTCTCGTTCCTGCTGCTGGAGCTGGAGATCGACCTGCCCTGCGACCCCAAAGCCAACTAGGAGGAATGCGCCATGCCCGGCGTCTGGTTCGACGAGCTCAAGGTGGGCCAGGTCTTCGACCACCCGATCCGCCGCACGATCACCGAGACGGACAACGTCCTGTTCACGACGATGACCCACAACCCGGCGCTGCTGCACCTCGACGAGGAATACTGCCGCACCCAGACCGAGTTCGGGCAGCGGATCGTGAACTCCTGCTTCACGCTCAGCCTGATGGTGGGGATCTCGGTCAACGACACCACGCTGGGGACCGCGGTCGCCAACCTCGGCTGGGACGAGGTGCGCTTCCCCAAGCCCCTGTTCCACGGCGACACCATCCGCGTGGAGACCGAGGTCCTGGAGCTGCGCGAATCCAGATCCCGCCCCACCCAGGGCATCGTCACCTTCGAGCATCGCGCCTTCAACCAGAAGGGCGAGCTGGTGGGGATCTGCAAGCGCTCCGGCCTGCAGCTCAAGCGCCCCGTGGCGAAGATGGAGGCCTGAGCCCGTGGAGATGACCCCGCGCAGCTGGCTGTTCATCCCCGGCGACAGCCTCAAGAAGCTGGGCAAGGCCGACGCCACCGGCGCCGACGCGCTGATCCTGGACCTCGAGGACAGCGTGGCGCCCGAGCGCAAGGCCGAGGGCCGCGCCCTGACCCGCGCCCACCTGGACGCGCGGCCGAAGGGGACGCGCAACCCGCTCCTCTACGTCCGCGTCAACGCGCTGGACGAAGGCGCGCTGGAGGATCTCGCCGCGGTGATGCCCGCGGCGCCGGACGGGATCATGCTGCCCAAGGCCCGCGACGCGGCCGACCTGGTGCATCTCGGCCGCTGGCTGGACGCGTTCGAGGCGGCGAACGGGCTCGAGATCGGATCCACCCGGATCATCCCGGTGATGACCGAGACGCCCGAGGCCGCCCTGCGCCTGATCACCTTCACCGAGGTCCGCCTGCCCCGCGTCATCGCCCTGACCTGGGGGGCCGAGGACCTGTCGGCCGCGCTGGGCGCCTCGACCAACCGCAGCCCGGACGGGCGCTGGGCGCTGACCTACCGCATGGCGCGCTCGAACCTGCTGCTGGCCGCGAAGGCGGCCGGCGTCGCCCCGATCGACACGCTCCACGCCGATTTCCGCGACGAGGCTGGCCTGCTGGCCGCCTCCGAGGAAGCCGCGACCGAGGGCTTCATGGGCCGCCTCGCCATCCACCCCGCGCAGGTGGCGCCGATCAACCGGGCCTTCGCGCCGTCCGAGGCCTCGGTCGCCCATGCCCGCCGGGTGGTGGAGGCCTTCGAGGCCAATCCCGGAGTCGGGACGGTTGGGCTCGACGGGAAGATGATCGACATCCCCCACCTGCGCCAGGCCCGCCACGTTCTGGCCCTGCACGCGGCGATCGCCGCCCGGGGCTGACCCCG
>CAXGVP010000586.1:0-3217 GCA_964013055.1 uncultured Albimonas sp. | reverse complement strand
GCGACGACGAGTGTGAACTGATTCGACGATTTCTGCGGCCCGAGGCCCGCCTCGGACTCGCCCCGCGCGAGGGCTTGGCCGACGTCTGCGGCGGCTTCCGGCGCATCGAGTCGATCCGGCGGAACCTGCAACGCGAGAAGTTCTTCATGAAGTCGGTCAGCAACTTCCTCGCCTCGCTGACGCCCTTCTTCTTCTATGCCATCGGCGGGTGGCTGGTGATCGAGGGCCGGCTGACCCTGGGCGCGCTGGTGGCGGTGCTGGCGGCCTACAAGGATTTCTCCGCGCCGCTTCGCGAACTGCTGCGCCACTACCAGGCGGTCGAGGACGTGCGGGTGCGCTACCAGGAGCTGCTGGCCCATCTCGCCCCGGCCCGGGCCACGCCGGCCTCGGCGTTGTCGCCGGTGAAGTGGTCGCCGGCGTCGGGGGCGCCATGTTCGATGGAAGCGCCATGACCTGTGGGCATCGCCACCGCCTGCGGAGGCGACGCGGGACCGCCGACGCCGCCTCGCCCTTCCGCCGGCCTTCGCCCAGGAGCGGCGTCTCGCCGGGCGCGCGACGCGAACCAGACCAGAGATACGACGACAGGAGGCCCCGTCATGGATCATGACGACCGCGAAAAACGCATCACGCTGCTGGGCGGCGTGTCGATGGGAACCGGGGTGATGATCGGCGCGGGCATCTTCGCCCTGACCGGCCAGATCGCCGAGCTGGCCGGCCCCGCCTTTCCCTGGGCCTTCCTGGCCGGGGCGGTGGTCACTTCCTTCAGCGCCTACGCCTACGCCTGCATGACCCGGGTCTGGCCGTCTTCGGGCGGGATCGCGATGATCCTCCAGAAGGCCTGGGGCGTGGGCGGCGTCGCCGCCGGCGCCTCGATGCTGATGGCCCTCTCGATGATCATCGCGCAGAGCCTGGTGGCCCGGACCTTCGGGACCTACGCGCTCAGGCCCTTCGACCTGGGGTCCGACCACTGGCTGGCGCCCGTCCTGGGCATGGGTCTGATCGGCTTCGCCTTCCTGGTGAACCGGTCAGGGTCGGAATCTGTGGGGCGCGCCTCGCTGGTGATGGCCGCGATCAAGATCGGCGGCATCGCGGTGTTCGGCGCGGCCGCCCTGTGGGCCGCCGGCGCGCCCGAGGCGTCCTCGGCCCCGCCGGGCTCCGCCGCGGGCTTCCTTGCGGCCGTGGCGCTGGCGGTGATGGCCTTCAAGGGCTTCACCACCATCACCAACAGCGGCGGCGAGATGGTCTCGCCCGAGCGCAACGTGGCGCGCGCCATCGCGATATCGATCGTGGTGTGCGCCGCGACCTACCTGCTGGTCGCCTGGGCGGTCGCCCGCGGCCTGACCTTCGAGCAGATCGTGGAGGCGCGGGACTATGCGCTGGCCCGCGCGGCCGAGCCGACGCTGGGACCCTGGGGCTTCCGGCTGACGGTGGCGCTGGCGCTGGTCGCCACCGCCTCGGGCGTGCTTGCGAGCCTCTTCGCGGTGTCGCGGATGCTGACCATGCTGACCGAGATGAAGATGATCCCCCACAGCCACTTCGGCATGTCGGGGCCGATCCAGCGCCATCTGCTGGTCTACGTGGCGGTGCTCGCGGCGCTGGCCACGGTCCTGTTCGACCTGGGCCGCATCGCCTCGCTGGGGGTGTTCCTCTACCTGACCATGGACGTGATCGTGCAGGTCGGCATCCTGCGACGGCTGCGCGCCCGGGTCGGAGCGCGAGGCTGGATCCTGTGCACGGCGATCGGCCTGGACCTCGTCGTGCTGGCCGCCTTCGGCCGCGCCAAGCTGCTCGAGGATCCCTGGATCGTCGCCATCGCGGCCGGGCTGATCCTGGTCGTCTTCGTCCTGGAACGCGCCTGGGTCGGCAACTGGGTGAGCGCGCCGCAGGCCGAAGGGCCGGGCGGACATCACCATCACCCTTCGACTTGAAGGGTCTTTTCGCACGGCGCCCGAAGGTCTCGGATGTTTCGGCCGCCCCTTGACCTTCCAGTCACTGGAAGAACTACATGGGGGGCCGTGATGGTCCCCCGAGCGCGGAGCGCCCCCATGGCCCCCCATGACTCCCCGGCGAAAGCCGCCCATTCCCACGGCCACGATAACGGCCGGGCCGGTCCAGTCGTCCGCGACCCGGTCTGCGGCATGACCGTCGACCCGCAGGCCGGCAAGCCGACCGCCGAGCATGACGGCCATGTCTTCCGCTTCTGCTCCGAGGGCTGCCGCGGCAGGTTCGTCGCCGCGCCCGGCGACTACCTGACCGCCAGGGACCCGGTCTGCGGCATGGACGTCGACCGCTCCACCGCCGCCCACATGACGAAGCATGAGGGCGAGCGGCATTACTTCTGCTCCTCCGGCTGCCAGGCGAAGTTCGAGGCCGAGCCGGAGCGATACCTCGGCGACCGCCCTGCGCCCGAGCCGATGCCCGCGGGCACGCAATACACCTGCCCGATGCACCCCGAGATCGTGCAGGACCATCCCGGCGACTGCCCCAAGTGCGGCATGGCGCTGGAGCCCATGACCCCCTCGGCCGACTCCGGGCCGAACCCCGAATACGTGGACTTCCGCCGTCGCCTCGCGATCACCGCGCCGCTGGCGCTGGCGGTCTTCATCCTGGAGATGGGCGCCCATCTGGGCCTGCCCTTCGCCGACTGGATCGGCCATCGCGCCTTCGGCTGGGTTCAGTTCGCCCTGGCGACGCCAGTGGTCTGGATCTGCCAGCCGTTCTTCAAGCGGGGCTGGGCGTCGATCGTCAACCGAAGCCCCAACATGTGGACCCTGATCTCGCTGGGCACCGGGGCGGCCTACGTCTTCTCGGTCGTCTCGCTGCTCGCCCCCGGCGTGTTCCCCGAGGCGATGCGCGACTCGATGGGCATGGCCCCGGTCTACTTCGAAGCGGCCGCGGTGATCCTGGTCCTCGTCCTCGTCGGCCAGGTGATGGAACTGGCCGCGCGCGAGCGGACCGGCGACGCGATCCGCGCCCTGCTCGACCTGGCCCCAAAGACCGCCCGCCGCGTGACCGGCGAGACGGAGGAGGACGTGCCCCTCGACGCCCTGCGCAGCGGCGACGTCCTGCGCGTGCGCCCGGGCGAAAGCGTGCCGGTGGACGGCGAGGTGATCGAGGGCCGCTCCTCGGTCGACGAGAGCATGATCACCGGCGAACCGGTGCCGGTCGAGAAGACCGAAGGAGAGCCCGTCACCGGCGGCACCCTGAACAAGAGCGG
>CAXGVP010000585.1:0-3219 GCA_964013055.1 uncultured Albimonas sp. | reverse complement strand
GGGCCGAGTCGCTCTGATCGGCATCAGCGAGAGACGGCTCCGGAGAACAGGCGCTTTGCGAGGGCGGCCGGCGTGGCGCGCGCGCCGGGGGCCGGCGGCGGGACCTATGCGTTCGGATAGGGGCGCCATGCGTCCGGGCGGGCGGACTGGCCGGGCGCGCGCTCGGATCGGGCGCGTAAAGATGGCATCAACTCTTCAACAAGTTCGATCCAGCCCGGAGCCCGCCATGACCCGCATCGCAGCCACAGCCGACGCCCTGCCCTCGCTGCCTGCCGAGACGCTGGAGCGGTTGGCGCTGGCGGTCTCGACCCGTCTGCGGGGGCGGCTGGCCGCGGCCGAGCGGCGGCTGGGGGGCGAGAGCCTGACCCCCGACGCCCGGCGGCTGCTGGAGGACCAGGCGGCCGAGCTGGAGTGGTCGCTGACCCGCATCGACCTGCATGTGGCCATCGCCCGCGACCGTCGCGGGCTGGCGGTGGACCTCGACCCCGCGCTGCATGCGCTGCTGACCGCGAACGGCAAGCTCGCGGCCTTCCCCGGCGCCCGCCTGGCCCCTGCGGCGCCGCGGGCGGTCTCGGCCGCCTCGGCGGCCTGAGGCGCCGGGCCCGGGCAGGACGGCCGGGGGCCCGGCGCCGCCTCCGCGCCCCGGGCTGCGATCGCGGCCCCTTGCGCCACAGCCGCCGTTGCGGCCCCCGCCCCACCCGGCCGGCGTCGCGGCCGCCACGCTTCGCGGCGGGATCTCGCCGCCCTCGCGTTCGATCCCGCCGCCGGGGTGGAGCTTCGGCTCCGCCCCACCCGGCCTCCGCGCCTGTCGCCTGGCGCGCGGCCGTTCCCTGGCCCGTCCCGGTCCCGCCGAAGCTGCCCCTCGGCACGGACAGGGGCGGGCCTTTTTCCCCCGCCCTTCCCCTCCGCCGCGCCGCCGCGGCGCGGCTTTCCATCGCCCGGCTTTCCCCCTAGGCTCCGCCGCGCCGCAGCCGTGGGAGGGCCCATGACCGACCTTGTCGTCCGCAACGCCGTGATCCTGACCGCGGACCCCGCGGGAACCGTCGTCGAGGGCGGCATCGCCGTCGAGAACGGCCGCATCACCGCCCTCGGCGAGGTCCCCGACCGCGCCCAGGAGGTGGTGGACGCCGAAGGCGGCCTGGTGATGCCGGGCCTGGTCAACACCCACTGCCACGCCGCCGACTGCCTGTTCCGCGGCCTGGTCGAGAACCTGCCGCTGGAGCCCTGGCTGCAGACCGTCTGGAAGGCCGAGGGCGCGATCCTGAACGCCGAGACCTGCCGGCTCGGCGCGCGGCTGGGCTATGCCGAGCTGCTGCTTTCGGGCTGCACCTCGGTGATGGACATGTTCTGGCACCCCGAGAGCTCGGCCGCCGCGGGCGCGGAGCTGGGCTTGCGCGTCTCCACTGGCGGGCTGTTCTTCGATTTCCCGGGCATGGACGGCAAGGGGCCCGACGACCGCGCCCCCGACGCCGCCCGCTTCTTCGAGAGCCATCCCAGGACCGGCCGCCTGCTGCCCGGGACCTTCCCGCATGGCGCCTACACCGTCGGCCCCGAGACCCTGAAGCTGGCGAAAGCCATGGCGGACGAGCGCGACGCCCTGTTCTCGGTCCACTGCGCCGAGACCACCGTCGAGCAGGCCACGATCCGGGAAAATTACGGGACCTCGGTGATCCGCCACATGGACGCGCTGGGGATCCTCGACCCGCGCACGGTGCTGGCGCATTGCGTGCATTGCGACGACGAGGAACTGGAGATCCTGGCCCGCACCGGCGCGGTGGTGGCGCACAACCCGGTGTCGAACCTCAAGCTCGCCTCGGGGTTCGCCCGCGTTCCAGAGATGCTGGAGCGGGGGATCCACGTGACGCTGGGCACCGACGGCGCGATCTCGGGCAACGACATCGACATGTGGCTGGCGCTGCGGCTGGCGGCGACCCTGCACAAGGCGGTCTCCGGGCGGGCGGACGTGGTGACCACCCGCCAGGCGCTGGACATGGCCACGATCAACGGCGCGAAGGCGCTGGGGATCGGGGGGCTGACCGGCTCGCTCGAGGTCGGCAAGGCCGCGGATTTCCAGGTGCTGGACGTCTCGCGCCCCCATGCGGTGCCGATGTTCGACCCGATGACCCACGCGGTCTACTCCGCCTCCCGCTCCGACGTGCGCCATGTCTTCGTCGACGGCGAGTGGCGGGTGCGCGAGCGCGAGCTGGTCGTCTTCGACATGCGCGAGACCCTCGACGAGGTCCGCGCGCTGGTTCCCGCCATCAAGGCCTCGATCGCATGACCCCTTCGGTTCCCGCCCTCGCCCCCCGCCTCGCCGCCGCCGTCGAGGCGGTGGCGCCACGTCTGGGCGAGGCGCCCGAGATCGCCATGGTGCTCGGCTCCGGCCTCGGCCAGCTGGCCGACGCGGTGGAGGGGGCGACGTATATCCCCTACGCCGAGATCCCCGGGTTTCCGGTCTCGACCGCCCCCAGCCACGCCGGGCGCTTCGTGCTGGGGCGCCTGTTCGGCCGGCGCGCGGTGCTGATGCAGGGCCGCGTGCATCTCTACGAGGGGTGGAGCGCGCAGGACGTCGCCCTGCCCGCCTGGCTGATGGCGGCGATGGGCGCGAAGACGCTGATCGTCACCAACGCCGCCGGCGCGCTGAACCCCTCGCTGAAGCCCGGCGTGCCGATGCTGATCGAGGATCATCTCAACCTCACCGGCGCCAACCCGCTGATCGGGCCCAACGACGACGCGCTCGGCCCCCGCTTCCCCGACATGTCCCGCGCCTACGCGCCGGAGCTGCGGGAGCTCGCCCGCGACGTGGCGATGAGGATCGGCGAGGAACTCCCCGCCGGCATCTACGCCGGCATCACCGGCCCCTCGCTGGAGACCTCGGCCGAGCGGCGCTGGCTGCGCGCCTCGGGCGGCGACGCGGTGGGCATGTCGACGGTGCTGGAGGTGATCGCGGCGAACCATGCCGGCATGAAGGCGCTGGGTCTCTCGGCGATCACCAACGCCGCGGATGGAGGCCCCGAGCAGCAGCCCGACACCATCGAGGAGGTCCTCGAGAACGCCGCCCACGCCGGCGCCCGCATCGCCCGCCTGGTCGAGGCCCTGGCCCCCGACCTCCCCTGACGCCCGGCCCCCTCCGCCCCCAGCCCGGCCGGCGAGGCGCCCCCGCGGCCTCAGGGGCGCCCCGGGCTTGACCCGGGTCCTCTGCCCCGCCGCCGCCCCACG
>CAXGVP010000584.1:0-3224 GCA_964013055.1 uncultured Albimonas sp. | reverse complement strand
CCGGGGCGCTGCGCCCGCCGCCGCCGCCGCCCCGATTGCGCGGCGCTCCGCCGGGCGCGCCGCCCGCGGCGCTCCGCCCAGGCTCGCCCTGCGTCGGCACCTGCGCCCTGCCCCGGGGCGGGAAGCCCTGCGCCCCGCCTGTCGCCTCCCGCCCCCTGCCCCGGGCGGGAGCCCTGCGCCCAGCCCCCACCCCCGCCCCTGCGCCACAAGGTCGTGAAGCCCGCGCGGCGACGCGCGCCTTGCGCCGGGCGCGGGGGAGCCTAGGTTCGGTCAATCGCCCAGCGCGCGCCGCCCGGCGTCCGCGCGGCCCTGTCCGACGCAAGGGGAGCCCTGCATGACCCTTCCCGCCCCCAGGCCGGCGCGCCGCGCGCTCGCCGTCCTGGCCGCCGCCGCCTCGCTGGCCGCGGGCCTCGCGGCCCCTGCCGCCGCCGAGCCCGCAGTGACCACCTTCGAGCTGGAGAACGGCCTGCGCGGCGTGGTGATCGAGGATCACCGCGCCCCCGTCGTCACCCACATGGTGTGGTACCGCATCGGCGCCGCCGACGAGCCGCCGGGCAAGTCCGGCATCGCCCATTTCCTGGAACACCTGATGTTCAAGGGCACCGACGAGATCCCGGACGCCGCCTTCTCGAAGATCGTGGCGGCGAACGGCGGGCAGGACAACGCCTTCACCTCGCGCGACTACACCGGCTATTTCCAGCGCATCGCGGCCGACCGGCTGGGGCTGGTGATGAAGATGGAAGCCGACCGGATGCGCGACCTGGAGCTGACCGACGCCCAGGTCACGCCCGAGCGGCAGGTGATCCTGGAGGAGCGCAACTCGCGCACCGACACCAACCCGCAGGCGATCTTCGCCGAGCAGCGCGACGCGGCCCTCTACATGAACCACCCCTACGGGATCCCGGTGATCGGCTGGCGGGCGGAGATGGAGGGGCTGACGCGCCAGGACGCGCTGGACTTCTACCGCACCTACTACGCCCCCAACAACGCCATCCTGGTGGTCGCCGGCGACGTCACGCCCGAGCAGGCGCAGGCGCTGGCGCAGGAGCATTTCGGCCCCCTCGCCCCCACCGAGAACCTGCCCGAGCGGGTCCGCCCGATGGAGCCCCCGCAGCTGGTCGAGCGGCGCATGGTCTACGAGGACCCGCGCATCGGCCAGCCCTACGTGATGCGCGAGTACCTGACGATCGCGCGGCGCGACGACCAGGCCCGCGCGGCCGCCCTGCAGGTGCTGGCGGACGTGCTGGGCGACGGCATCAACTCGCGCTTCTCCCAGGCGATGGTGGTGGGCGGCGGCGTCGCGCTGCAGGCCGACGCCTGGTATTCCGGCGACTACCGAGACTATGGCGAGTTCGGCGTCTACGCCGTGCCCTCCCCCGAGCATACGCTGCAGGAGGCCGAGGACGCGGTCGACGCGACGCTGGCCGGGTTCCTCGCCTCGGACGGGCCGACGGAGGAGGAGCTGGCGCGCATCAAGATGGGCTACCGCTCGGCCGAGGTCTATCGCCAGGACAGCCAGATGGCGCTGGCGCGCGAATACGGCCAGGCGCTGGCCTCGGACTACACGCTCGAGCAGATCGCCGACTGGCCCGACCGGTTGCAGGCGGTGACCGCGCAGGACGTGATGGAGGCCGCGCGCGAGGTGCTCGACCGCCGCCGCGCCGTCACCGGCTGGCTGCGCCCACCGGCGCCGCAGGCGGCCGCCCCCGGACCCGAAGCCGACACGCAGGAGCAGCAGGGATGAGCCGTCTCGCCCGCATCGTGGCGCCCGCGCTGGCGCTTCTCGCCGTCCCCTTCCTCCCCGCCCAGGCGGCCACCGACGTCGAGATCGTGACCTCCCCCGGCGGCATCGTCGCCTGGCTGGTGGAGGAGCCCTCGATCCCGATGGTGGCCATCGAGATCTCCTTCAAGGGCGGCGCCTCGCGCGAGCCTGCGGAGAAGGTCGGGGTCACCAATTTCCTGTCCACCATGCTCGACGAGGGGGCGGGGGAGCTGGACTCGGCCGCCTTCTCGGCGCGCGCCGACCAGCTGGCGATGCGCTACGGGTTCGAGGCGGGGCGGGACAGCTTCACCGTCTCCGCGCGGATGCTGAGCGAGACGCGCGAGGCCTCGGTCGAGCTGCTGCGCTCGGCGCTGGTGGAGCCGCGCTTCGACGCCGAGCCGCTGGAGCGGATGCGCGCCTCGATCCTGGCGACGCTGCGCGACCAGGCGACGGATCCGCAGGCGATCCTGGGCCGGACCTGGCGCGAGCAGCTGTTCGGCGACGACCCCTATGCGCGGCCGATGGAGGGCACGCCCGAGTCGGTCGCCGCCATCGACGCCGACGACCTGCGCGACGCCCGCGCGCGGGCGCTGAACCGCTCGCGCCTCGCCGTCGGCGTGGTCGGCGACATCACCGCCGAGGAGCTGGGCCCGCTGCTCGACCGCCTGCTGGGCGACCTGCCCTCCGACCCGTGGGAGCCGCTGGGCCCGGCGGAGCTCTCCCCGGACCGCGACCTGACGGTGATCCCCTTCGACATCCCCCAGTCGTCGGCCGCCTTTGTGCAGGAGGGGCTGGCCCGCGACGATCCCGACTTCATCCCGGCCTACGTGATGAACCACATCCTGGGCGGGGGCGGCTTCACCTCGCGCCTGACCGAGGAGGTGCGCGAGAAGCGCGGCCTGACCTACGGGGTCTATTCCTACCTCGCCCCCTACGACCGGGCGGCGCTGATGGCGGGGGGCGTGGCCTCGTCGAACGACCGGGTGGCCGAGGCGATCGAGGTGATCCGGGCCGAGTGGGCGCGGATGCGCGACGAGGGCGCGACCGAGGCGGAGCTGGACGACGCCAAGCGCTACCTCACCGGCGCCTACCCGCTGCGCTTCGACTCCAACGCCAAGATCGCCGGCCAGCTCGCGGGCCTGATGGAGGAGGGCTTCACGCCCGCCTATCTCGAGGAGCGCAACGCCCTGATCGAGGCGGTGACGCCCCAGGACATCGCCCGCGTCGCGCAGCGCCTGCTGCACCCCGAGGCGCTGAAGGTCACGGTGATCGGCCAGCCCGAAGGCCTCCCCCCCGAGAGCGCCGACGTCGAGAGCGCCGCCCCCGAGGCCGCCCCCGCCGACTGAGCCCGCGCCCCCCGCCGCCCGCCCAGGCGCCCGCGCGTCTGGCGCCGCCTTCCACGGCCGGCCCCAAGGGCCGGCCGTTTCCGTTCCGCCCCCCCCCCCCCCCCCCCGCCCCCCCC
>CAXGVP010000583.1:0-3236 GCA_964013055.1 uncultured Albimonas sp. | reverse complement strand
CCTGCCCTGCCCCCACTGCGGCGTCTCCGCCGAGGAGACCGAGTTTCACCCCGGCGGCGAGGCGCATCTCAAGCGCATCGGCCCCGACGGCGACGACGACGCCTTCATGGGCTACCTGTTCGAGCGCCGGAACCCCAAGGGCGTCCATTTCGAGCGCTGGCGCCACGTCTTCGGCTGCGGGAAGTGGTTTCACGTCGCCCGCTGCACCGTGACGCTGGAAGTCTTCGGCGCCTATCCCGCCGACGTCTCCGCCCCGCCCGCCGAGATCGTTGAAAGAATCCAGGCCCGCCGCCCCGGCTGGACGCCCGAAGGGGAGGACGCCTGATGGCCCGTCGTCTGCCGCAGGGCGGTCGCCTCGTCGACCGCTTCCGCCCGCTGCCCTTCGACTGGAACGGCAAGCGCCTCGAGGGCGTGGCCGGCGATACGCTCGCCTCGGCGCTGCTCGCCAACGACCGCGTGCTGATGGGCCGCTCGTTCAAGTATCACCGCCCGCGCGGCGTGGTGGGCGCGTCCTCGGAGGAGCCCAACGCGCTGGTCGCCGTGGGCGCGGGCGCCCGCCGCACGCCCAACCTGCGCGCCACCACCACGCAGCTGAAGGTCGGCATGCAGGTCGAGAGCCAGAACCACTGGCCCTCGCTTGAGGCCGACGTGGGCGAGCTGAACGCCCTCGCCGCGCCGTTCTTCCCGGCGGGCTTCTACTACAAGACCTTCATCCACCCCCGCCGGGCGTGGAAGCATGTGTTCGAGCCGTTCATCCGCCAGGCCGCGGGCCTGGGCAAGGCGCCCCCCGCGGCCGATCCCGACCACTACGAGCACTTCCACTATTCCACCGACGTTCTGGTGGTGGGGGGCGGGGTCTCGGGCCTCGCCGCCGCGCGGGCTGCGGCCGGCGCCGGCGCGCGTGTGCTGCTGGTCGAGCAGGGCGCCCACTGGGGCGGCCGCGCCCCGGCCGACGGGATCGAGATCGACGGCCGGCCCGCGGTCGAGTGGATCGAGACCCAGCTCGCCGAGCTGGCCGAGGCCGGCGTGGTCATGCGCCTGCACACCCAGGCCGCGGGCGTCTACGACCACGGCTACGTCCTCGCCTCCGAACGGCTGGAGGAGGCGCCCGAGGGCGGGCCCGCCCTGCGCGAGCGGCTGTGGCGGATCCGGGCCAGGCAGGTGGTCCTCGCCTCGGGCGCCATCGAGCGGCCCGTCGCCTTCGCCGGCAACGACCGTCCCGGCGTGATGCTGGCGGGGGCGGTGCGCGACTTCCTCGATCTCTACGGCGTGGCCGTGGGGGACCGGGTGGTGGTCGCCACCAACAACGACGACGCCTATCGCACGGCGCTGGCCCTGCACGCGGCCGGCATCGAGGTCCCCGCGATCCTCGACGCCCGCGAGACCCCGATGGGCCCGCTGGTCGAGGCGGCGCGGGAGGCCGGGCTCGACGTCCGCGCCGGCTTCGGCCCGATCCGGGCCGAGGGGCATTCCCGCGTCAGCGGCGTCGTCATCGGCCAGGTGCACGGCAAGGGCGTGGCGGTGGAGTCGATCCCCTGCGACGCGGTCGCCGTCTCCGGCGGCTGGTCGCCGGCGGTGCACCTGTGGAGCCATTGCGGCGGCAAGCTGACCTGGGACGAGGAGACCCTGCAGTTCCGCCCCGACGCCAATCGCCCGCCGACCGGCGTCGACGGCCAGGGGTTCGTGGTCTGCGCCGGCACGGCGAACGGCGAGCTGCACGCGGTCGCCTCGCTGGCCGATGCGGCCGCCGCGGGCGCCCGGGCCGCCGCGGCCGCGGGCGCGACGGGGGAGGCGCCGGCCGCTCCGACGGCGTCGGCGCCCGAGGAAGGCGCCATCGTCCCGTTGTGGACCTGCCCTGCGAAGATGCCGCCGAAGCTCGCCGCCAAGGCGTTCCTCGATTTCCAGAACGACGTGAAGGTCTCGGACGTGCAGCTCGCCTCGCGCGAGGGCTACGTCTCGGTCGAGCATGCCAAGCGCTACACCACGCTGGGCATGGCGACGGATCAGGGGAAACTGTCGAACATCCCCGGCCTCGCCGTGCTGGCCGAGTCCCGCGGCGCCCCGATCCCCGAGGTCGGCACCACCACCTTCCGCCCGCCCTACACGCCCCTGACCTTCGGGGCGATCACCGGCTCGGCCAAGGACGAGCTGTTCAAGCCGACCCGCCGCACCCCCATCGACGCCTGGCTCGATCGCCACGGCGCCCAGTGGGAGCCGGTGGGCGACTGGCGCCGCCCCTTCGCGATCCGCAGGCAGGGCGAGAGCACCCATGACGCGGTCAACCGCGAGATCCTGGGCGTGCGCGAGTCGGTCGGGATCCTGGACGCCTCGACGCTTGGAAAACTGCTGGTGAAGGGGCCGGACGCGGCGGAGTTCCTCGACCGCCTCTACACCAACATGATGTCGACGCTGAAGCCGGGGCGCTGCCGCTACGGGCTGATGTGCACCGAGCAGGGGTTCCTGTTCGACGACGGCGTCGCCGCACGCCTGACCGAGGACAGCTTCCTCGTCCACACCACCACCGGCGGCGCCGACCGCGTCCACGCCTGGATGGAGGAGTGGCTGCAGACCGAGTGGTGGGACCTCAAGGTCTACGTCGCCAACGTCACCGAGCAATGGGCCCAGATCGCCGTCGCCGGCCCCAACGCCCGCAAGGTGCTGGAGAAGGTGAACGCGGCCGGCGGCGGGGGCATGGACGTCTCGAAGCAGGCGCTGCCGTTCCTCGCCTGGGCCGAGGGCAGGCTGGGCGCCTTCGATGCGCGGATCTACCGGATCTCGTTCTCGGGCGAGCTGTCCTATGAGATCGCGGTCCCCGCCTCCCAGGGCCAGGCCCTGTGGGACGCGCTGATGGAGGCCGGGCGCGAGTTCGACGTCCAGCCCTACGGGACCGAGGCGCTCCACGTCCTGCGCGCCGAGAAAGGCTTCATCATGATCGGCGACGAGACGGACGGGACGGTGACCCCGCTCGATCTCAACCTCGGCTGGGCGGTGTCCAAGAAGAAGCCCGACTTCATCGGCAAGCGCGGGCTGCAGCGCTCCGACCTCGTCCGCCCCGACCGGCTGCGGCTGGTCGGGCTGGAGACGGAGGACCCCTCGGTGGTGCTTCCGGACGGCGCCCATGCCGTCGAAGGAAAGCTGCCGGACGGGCGCGAGCGGACCATCGGCCATGTCACCTCGACCTACTGGTCGCCGACGCTGGGCCGCAGGCTGCCAACGCTACGGCGCTCGACGAGGTG
>CAXGVP010000582.1:0-3238 GCA_964013055.1 uncultured Albimonas sp. | reverse complement strand
GCCGGGGCGGTCGACGGCGCCCTCGACCCCCACGGTGCCGATGTTCACGGCCCGCCGGCCCAGCTGCGTCCAGAGCTGGCGGAGGAAGCTTGCGACCGAGGTCTTGCCGTTGGTGCCGGTGACGGCGGCGACCCCCTCGGGCTGCGCCGCGAAGAACGCGGCCGCGGCCTGCGCCAACGCCAGACGCGGCGCCTCGGTCACGGCCAGGGGCAGACCCGTCGCCGGAACCTCCCGCCCTTCGGAGGCCCAGAGCGCGCGGATCGTCTCCGCGCCCTCGGGGCTGCACACGACGATCGGGGAGCCCATACGCAACGCGAACGGCGCGAACTCGGCGCCGTCCACGCTCCCCTGCAACGCAAAGAAAACGATGCCCGGCCCCGCCTTCCGACTGTCGGAAGCGAGGCCGGCGATCTCCAGCCCGGGGTCGACCCCCGGCGCGGGCGGCAGTCCGAGGGAGGCGAGCGTCGCCATCGCTCAGCGGCTCGCGACCTGGCGGACGCCGCCGGGCCCGTCGCCCTGGGTCGGCTCCTCGGTCTGCGGGCGCATGCCCAGGATCGGGGCGATGCGGGTCAGGGCGTCCTTGACGGTGGGCGCGGCCGTCCAGCCGGCGGTGCGCCAGCGGCGGCCGTATTTCTCGGTCCAGCCCTCGTCGAGCGTCACCACGATGACGTAGGCGGGGTCATGGGCGGGGAACACGCCCGCGAAGGTCGCCATCACCTTGGTCTTGTCGTAGCCGACGCCGTTGCGGCGCGGCTTCTCGGCCGAGCCGGTCTTGCCGCCCAGGAAATAGCCCTTCACGTCGGCGTTCTTGCCGGTGCCCTCGGTCACCACCGCGCGCAGCATGTCGCGCATCGCCGCGGAGGTCTTCTCGGAGATCACCCGGTCGCTCTCGTCCGGGCCCGGGGCGCCGGCGAGCAGCGTCGGCGTCACCTTCAGCCCGCCGTTGGTCACGGTGGCGTAGGCGGCGGCGAGATGCAGCGGCGTCACCGCCACGCCGTGCCCGTAGGAGATCGTCATGGTCGAGATCTCGGACCAGCGCGCCGGCGACAGCGGGTCGGCGCGCCCGGCCTCCGACAGCTCGACCGGGGTGGGGTCCAGCAGGCCGAGCCGCTCGAGATACTCGCGCTGGCGCTTGGCGCCGATCTGGAGCGCGAGACGGGCGGAGCCGGTGTTCGAACTCTCGATGATCACCTCGCGCAGGCTCATGCGGTTGGGCATCTTGTGCGCATCCGAGATCCGGAACCGGCCCCAGTGCATCGGGCCGGAGGTGTCGACCATGGTCTCGGGCGTGGCGATGCCCGCCTCCATCGCCATGGCGGCGTTGAAGATCTTGAAGGTCGAGCCGAGCTCGTAGACCCCCTGCGCCGCCCGGTTGAAGGTGGCGTAGTCGTCGGGCAGGCCCTTGGTCGGGGGCGGGGGACGGTCGTTGGGGTCGAAGTCGGGCAGCGAGGCCATCGCGATCACCTCGCCGGTGTTCGCGTCCATCAGCACCCCGGCGGCGCCGCGGGCGTGGAACTTCTCGACATTGTCGCGCAGCACGTCGGTGAAGGCGCGCTGCACGCGCATGTCGATGGACAGCCGCATCGGCTCGGTGGCGCGGGCGGGATCGCGCAGCGCCTCGTCGAGCTTCGCCTCGATGCCGCCGACGCCCACGATCTCGGCCGCGGTCACGCCCTCCTTGCCGAAGGAGGCGCCGCCGAGGATGTGGGCCGCCAGCCGCCCGCCGGGATAGACGCGCATGTCGCGCCGGCCGAACTGCAGGCCCGGGTCGCCGATGTCGTGGACCTGGACGCGCTGGGCGGGGGTGATCGCCTTCTTGAGCCAGATGAACCGCCGCCCGTCGTTGAACAGCGCCATCAGCGACTCGGTGGTCATGTCGGGGAAGATCGCGGCCAGCTTGTCGGCCGCCCCCTGCTTGTCGAGCATCTCCTCGGGGTGGGCGTAGAGGGACCAGACGGGGATGTTGGCGGCCAGCAGCTCGCCGTTGCGGTCGGTGATTTCCGCGCGCGCCGCCGAGAAGGGCGCGGAGAAGGAGGCGCGCGGCTCCTCGGGCTCGGAGGCCGAGATCAACGCCATGCGCCCGGCGACCGAGGCGTAGGCGAGGAGGAACGCGAAGCACAGCAGGTGCAGCCGCCAGCGGGCGCGCGCCCGCTCCTGCGCGGCGGTGCGGCGGCGGCGGTCGGCGCGCCGGGCCGCGGCCTCGGCGTTGGGGTCCACGCCCTCGCGCCGGGCGGCGATGACGTCGGCGAGCCGCGCGCCCTCTGGCCCGTGGGAATGCTCGGGCGCGCCGGGGTCGACGTCGAACTGCAACGCGTCGGCGCCGGCGCCGGCGCCGTAGACGACCCCGCCCGCAGGCCCTTCGGCAGGCTCGCCCCCGAACGCCTCGCGACCCCGGGCCTCGGGGTCGCAGGGGACGGGAACGCCCGTGGCGGGATCGTTGGGGTCGACGTGGGACGAGGACATGACGGCTCTCCGGCTCAGCGTCGGACGGGGCGGGGCGGGGGCGGCGAGACGCCGAGCGCCACCGCGTCGGTGCCGGCCAGCGCGGCCATGGTCACCGGCGCCTCGGCGGCGGCGAGCGCGGGAACCGCCGGCGCCATCGCCAGGGCGGCGGGCTCGGCCACGCTCATCGGCTCGGTCGGGGCGGCGACCAGCGCCACCGTGGGGGCGACGGCGGGGGCCGGCGCAGGCCCGGGCTCGCGCGGGGGCGGGGGCTGGAAGGCGACGGCGGCTGCCTCGGCGAACTGCACCGGGGTCAGGGGCGCGAGGCCCAGCTCCTCGGCATGGAGCGCGGCCAGGCGGTCCAGCCGCTCGGGCCGGTTCAGCCAGGCCCATTCGGCGTGCAGCACTGCGATCGCCTCGCGCTCGCGGGCGATCTGGGCGTGCAGGGCCTCGACCTCCGAGGCGAGGTCCTGGGTGTCGTTGATCACCCGGTAGGCCCAGATCGCCGCGACGCAGACCAGCGCCAGGGCGGTGACGTAGAGAAGCGAGCGCATCATCGCCCGACCTCCTTGAGCGTGGCGACGGTCAGCCCGGGAAGGCCGAGGCCGCGGGGATCCATGGGGCCCGGGGCCGCGTCGGTGCGCCGGCCGGCACGCAGCCGGGCGGAGCGGGCGCGCGGGTTCCGGGCGAGCTCGTCCTCGCCCGCCTCGACGGCGCGGCGCGAGAGCAGGTCGAAGCGCGGCGCCTCGGCCTGCTCGACCGGCGCGTGGCGCGAGCCGCCGCCGCCGGCGCCGCC
>CAXGVP010000581.1:0-3241 GCA_964013055.1 uncultured Albimonas sp. | reverse complement strand
GGTTTCGTGGAATGACGCCCGGCCGTCGTGAAACGCCGCCCCCCGCCGCCGACGCTTGAGCAATGCGCCTCGGCGCCCTCCACGCTCCGGAAAAGGGAGAAGGCATCGCCCCCTCTCCATGGGGCTCGCATTGGGGGAGAGCGCAGGGCCCTCCCCTCGCCGTCTCCAGCGGGGAGGGAGGCATCGCCCCCCTCAGGGTTCATGCGCGAGGGAAAGGCGCAGCCCCTCTGCCGGGTTCCGGCGAGCACGAAGGGCGTCGACCTGCCCCTCCACGGCTCCGGGCGGCCGGGTCCCCGGTCGCTGCTACAGGGGGCGCGGGCCGTCCGTTCCCTGCCCTGCCCGACGCCTCCCCGAGGTCCCGTTCGCGATGTCGCCCCCGACGCGGTAGGGTCGCCGGGATTGGATCACAGGAGGACCATCATGACCCCCGCCCTTCCCGCCTCGCGCGCCCTGCGTCTCGCCCTTCCGGCGCTGCTGCTGGCGGGCCTCGCGGCGCCGGCCGCGGCCGAGCCGATCCGCCTGGGCGTCGACATCGAGACCGACGCGCCGATGACCACCGCCTTCGCGCTCGATTCGTCCTGCGCCTCCACCGGCCTGCCCACCGCGGCGCTGTCGGCGACCCCGCGCCTCGGCCGCGTCGACACCCGCGCCGTCGTCGCCGCGGTCCCCGAGGGCCCCTGCGCAGGACAGGAGGTCGAGGGCGTCGCGTTCGTCTTCCACGCCTACAGCCAGCGCGGCGAGGAGAGCTTCACCCTGACCGTCGAGAACGCCACCGTCGGCGGCGGCGCCCACGACGTCGAGGTGAACGTGCGCGACTGACCCGCGCCCGCCCCGCGCCGCCGCCCCCGATCGCGGCGGCGCGGGGCCGCCTGGGCCTCCGGGGGCGCAGACCCGCCCTTCCGGCCCCCTCGCGCCTCGCTCCCCGCCGGGCGCCGCGCAAACCGCCCACATGCGGCCCCGGACCGGCCCGACACGCCCGCGGGCGTCGTCCCCTTGGCGCGTCCCGGGCCGGCCCGTCCGCCATCCGGCCGGCCGCGGCGCGTCTGCGGTCGTGGGCCGGCGGGAGGCGGGCGGCCCTCCTCGCAGGACCTCCGCCGCCTCAGCCGGCGGGCCTGTCGCCGAACACCTCCTCGAAGGCCTCGCGCAGCGCCATGTCGAGCTCGGGCATCGTCACGATCAGCCCCAGGTCGGCCAGCGAGGTGACCCCGTAGCCCGAGATCCCGCAGGGCACGATGCCGGAGAAGTGCTCCAGCTCCGGCTCGAGGTTGATCGAGATGCCGTGGAAGCTCACCCAGTGGCGCAGCCGCAGGCCGATGGCGGCGATCTTGTCCTCGGCGGGCTCGCCGTTGGGGCCTGGCGCCTTCTCGGGCCGGGCCACCCAGACGCCGACGCGGCCGGGGCGGCGCTCGGCGGTCACGCCGAAGGCCGCGAGGGTTCGAATCACCCACTCCTCCAGCCGCCCCACGAACACCCGCAGGTCCCGCCCCCGCCGGTTGAGGTCCAGCATCGCGTAGGCCACGCGCTGGCCGGGGCCGTGGTAGGTGTATTCGCCGCCACGACGGGCCTCGAAGACGGGGAAGCGGTGCGGGTCCAGCAGGTCCTCGCGCCGGGCCGAGGTTCCGGCGGTGTAGAGGGGCGGATGCTCCAGCAGCCACACGAGCTCGTCCGCCCGACCCTCGCGGATGGCGGCGACGCGCGCCTCCATCTCTTCGAGCGCCTGCGGATAGGGGACCAGCCCCTCGCTGATGCGCCATTCGGGCATGGCGGCTCCCTCCCCCTGCCGGGCCTGCGCGCGGAGGTATCGCCCCCCGCGCCGCAGACGGCAAGCGTATCCCCTGCGCAACGGATCCGGGCGGCCGAGCGCAGCCAGGCCCTGCGCCGCCCGCCGCCACGCTTGCGTCACGCTTCCGTCACGCCCCGAGGCGCATCTCCTCGTCACGGCCTGCTGCGGGATCGCCCTGCGCCGGGCCGACCAGTCAGGCGCCGCCTCGTCCCCTCCTGGACGGGACGCCGGCGCCAGGGGGGACCGGAGCGCGGCCGTGGGGGCCTGCGCTCGGTCCGGGGGCTCCGGCCCGGCGTGTGGGCCGGGACCGGAGCTCTCCCGGTCCGGTTTTTTTCGAAGCTGACGCAAGGAACCTTCGCAAAGCGTGCGCGGGGGGCTTCACAAGCCTCCCGGCGGCTGCTAGATGACGCGCCGCCTGATGAGGCCGCGGTCGTGGCGGAATTGGTAGACGCGCAGCGTTGAGGTCGCTGTGGGGTAACTCCCGTGGAAGTTCGAGTCTTCTCGACCGCACCATCAGGCAGGCTTAGTATGTTGAACGCTAAGTCTTACGTCGAGTTCTGCAGTCCCGACGCCTACACGCTGACTCCACAGCCGGGGCCGTCATGGGACTGCAGATCGACCTTCTCCACATCCGGATCGAACGCCGTTCGGGAAATTTCGTCTATCGAAGGCGGATTCCTCAGACGGTGAGGCCGATTCTCGACGGGCGTCGGGAGTTCACCCGGGTGATCGGCAAGACCCAGGCAGAGGCTCTGGCGAATTACGCCGAGGTCCACGCCTTCGCCGAATCCCTGATCCGCGGTCACCGCCGCCTGCGCGCCCTTCCGGAGTTGCGCCCCTGTCAGGCTTACGCGGCGGTTCCTCTCCCGCTCCCGCAGGAGACGTCTCCTCCCGAGCCTCCGGCTCCCTCGTCCCCGACGCTGTGCGAGGCGTTCGAGTTCTACCTTGCGGAGCCACGCAAGGATGACCCGACCGAGCGCCACCAGCAGGAACTGGCCACCGCCCGGGTCCGCACCATCGCCGTGAAGGTGCTGAAGAAGGATCGCCCACTGACCGAGATCAAACGGCAGGACGCCCGCGGCATCCGCGACCACATGCTGGGCGCCGGCGTGAAGCCGATCACGGTGAAGCGCCGCCTCTCCGACCTCTCCGCGGTGTTCCGCCTGATGGCGCTGGAGCACGACCTGGACCCGCGATCTCCCTTCTCGGGCCTCTCGATGCCTCAGGACGAGGAGGGCCTCAGCCGCCGCCAGCTTCGCCTGCACCTCCCCAAGGAGGTGATCGACGCGATGTATGCCCGCCTCGCGACCGCCCGCCGACCGGAACTCCTGCAGGTCTGGACTCTGCTCCACCACACCGGGGCGAGACTGTCCGAGGTGGCGGGCCTTGAAGCCTCCGATCTTCTGTCAAACGGCATTGAAACGGGACCCCCTATCGGCCTGCAAAAGGGACCCCCTT
>CAXGVP010000580.1:0-3245 GCA_964013055.1 uncultured Albimonas sp. | reverse complement strand
CGCCGCCATGGTCGCGCGGGTCACCGGCCGCTCGACCTGCGCCGCCTGCGGCGAGGGCTATCACGACAGCTTCAAGCGCCCCGCTCGCCCGGGCGTTTGCGACCACTGCGGCGGCACGGCGTTCACGCGCCGGGCCGACGACACCGCGGAGGCGGCGAGCACGCGGCTCGCCGCCTACCACGCCCAGACCGCGCCTCTGATCGACCACTACGCGGGCCTCGGCCTGCTCCGGAAGGTCGATGCGATGGCGCCCATCGACGAGGTGACCGCGGCCATGGCCGCCGTCGTGGAGACGGCGCTCGCCTGAGCGCGGACCTCTGCCGGCGCCGCAGGGAGGCGGCGCCGGCGACCCTTTCAACGGATGACAAGCGACGGGAGGCAGCCCCTGTGTCCGAAGAGAAATCAAACAACGCCTACTGGTCGGCCAACATCAGGCTGATCGCATGGAGCCTGGCGATCTGGGCCGTGGCCTCGTTCGGCTTCGGCATCCTGCTGCGGCCCCTGCTCTCGGGGATCGCGGTCGGGGGCTCCGACCTGGGGTTCTGGTTCGCGCAGCAGGGGGCGATCCTCGTCTTCCTGGCGCTGATCTTCTTTTATGCGTGGCGCATGAACCGGCTCGACCGGGATCATGGCGTCGACGAGCAGTGAGGCGCTGAGATCATGGACCAGTTCACCCTCAACCTGCTGTTCGTGGGCGCGTCCTTCGCGCTCTACATCGGCATCGCCATCTGGGCGCGCGCAGGCTCGACCTCCGAGTTCTACGCCGCGGGCCGCGGGGTTCACCCCGTCACCAACGGCATGGCGACCGCGGCCGACTGGATGTCGGCGGCCTCCTTCATCTCGATGGCGGGCCTGATCGCCTTCGTGGGCTACGACAACTCGACCTACCTGATGGGCTGGACCGGGGGCTACGTGCTGCTCGCGCTCCTGCTCGCGCCCTACCTGCGCAAGTTCGGGAAGTTCACCGTCTCCGAGTTCATCGGCGACCGGTTCTATTCGTCCTCGGCGCGGCTGGTGGCGGTGATCTGCCTGATCATCGCCTCGACCACCTACGTCATCGGGCAGATGACCGGCGTGGGCGTGGCCTTCGGGCGGTTCCTGGAGGTGGACAACACCACCGGCCTGCTGATCGGCGCGGTGATCGTCTTCGCCTATGCCGTCTTCGGGGGCATGAAGGGCGTCACCTACACCCAGGTCGCGCAGTATGTCGTGCTGATCCTCGCCTACACGATCCCGGCGATCTTCATCTCGCTGCAGCTGACCGGCAACCCGATCCCGGGGCTGGGCCTGTTCGGCGACCATGCCGCCTCGGGCGAGCCGCTGCTGGCGCGTCTCGACCAGATGGTGGCCGAGCTGGGCTTCGCCGAATACACCACCCACCACGAAGACACGTTCAACATGGTGCTGTTCACGCTGTCGCTGATGATCGGCACGGCGGGCCTGCCCCACGTGATCATGCGCTTCTTCACCGTGCCCCGCGTGTCGGACGCCCGCTGGTCGGCCGGCTGGGCGCTGGTGTTCATCGCGCTGCTCTACACCACCGCCCCCGCGGTCGGCGCCATGGCCCGGCTGAACATCACCGAGCAGTTCTGGCCGGAGGGCGTCGCCGGCGAGGCGGTGTCGGTCGAGACCATCGAGACCTCGCCCGACTACGCCTGGATGCAGACCTGGCGTCAGACCGGCCTGCTGGGCTGGGAGGACAAGAACGGCGACGGCCGCATCCAGTACTACAACGACGCCAACGCCGACATGCAGGCGGTGGCGGCCGAGCGGGGCTGGTCGGGCAACGAGCTGACCAACTTCAACCGCGACATCCTGGTGCTGGCCAACCCCGAGATCGCCAACCTCCCCGGCTGGGTCATCGGCCTGGTGGCGGCGGGCGGCCTCGCGGCGGCGCTGTCGACGGCGGCAGGCCTGCTGCTGGCGATCAGCTCGGCGGTCAGCCACGACCTGATCAAGGGCCAGATCAACCCCGGCATCTCCGAGAAAGGCGAGCTTCTGTCCGCCCGGATCGCAATGGCGGTGGCGATCGCGGTGGCGACCTACCTGGGCCTGAACCCGCCGGGCTTCGCGGCGCAGACCGTGGCGCTGGCCTTCGGACTGGCGGCGGCCTCGATCTTCCCGGCGCTGATGATGGGGATCTTCTCCAAGAAGATCAACAACTACGGGGCCGTGGCGGGGATGCTGGCGGGGCTGGGCGTGACGCTGCTCTACATCTTCCTGCACAAGGGCTGGTTCTTCATCCCCGACACCAACAGCTTCACCGACGCCGATCCGCTGCTGGGCACGATCAAGTCGACCTCGTTCGGCGCGGTCGGGGCGCTGGTGAACTTCGCGGTCGCCTACCTGGTGGCCGGGATGACCAAGGCCACCCCGCGCGAGATCCAGGACCTGGTCGAAAGCGTCCGCATCCCGCGCGGCGCCGGCGCCGCCCAGGCCGGCCACTGATCCCGCTCCCCGGGGCCCCCGGGCCCCGGGGCTTCGTCCCCGGAAGGGCGACTGCGACGTCCGGGGGCGCGCCCGCCGCGCCCCCGGACATCTCCCCCAAGGTTTCCGCGTCCCCTGAAGGACGCCCTGCAGCGGCGAGGCCGTGATGAGCGACGACGCCCCCCAGACGCAGCCCGGCCGCGACCGGCCGGTCGACCGGCTGACCCGCTTCGCCCCCTTCGACCTGCTGCCCCCCGACCGCCATGCCGAGCTCGACCACGAGCTGACCCGCCTCGAGCTCGCCCCCGGCGACGCCGTCTTTGAGCACGGCGAGGTCCTGCGCGGCCTCTACGTGATCCTCTCGGGCGTCATCGAGGTGCGCACCGCCGAGGGCGAGGTCGTCTCGCACCGCGGCGAGGGCGAGGTGATGGGCGAGCGCGGCCTGCTGCGCGACGGCCGCGCCCTGCTCGCCGCCCATGCCGAGACGCCGGCCGAGCTGCTGCTCCTCCCCGCCCCCCTGTTCCGCCGCCTGCTCGACGCCGAGCCCGCGCTCGCCCGCTGGTTCGGCCGCGCCGTGCCGGCCGAGCCCGGCGAGGACACCGGCCCCTACGCCGCCGGCCTGACCGCGCTGCAGGTCGCCGACCTGATGGCCCGCGCGCCGGTGACCGCGCCGCCGGGCGCCACCATCACCGAGATCGCGCAGCTGATGCGCGCGGCCTCGGTCAGCTCCGTCCTGATCGTCGAGGGCGAGGCGCTAGCCGGCATCGTCACCGTCCATGACCTCGCCGACAAGGTGCTGGCCGAGGGCCTGACCGGCG
>CAXGVP010000579.1:0-3246 GCA_964013055.1 uncultured Albimonas sp. | reverse complement strand
GCCGTCCCAGGCCTCGGCGAAGGCCGCGCGGGACATGCCGGCGACCTCGGCCAGCGCCGCCACCGTCCAGGGCCGCGCCACGTCCGCGTGCAGCGCCTGCAGCGCCCGCCCCAGCCGCGGATCGCCGAGCGCCCCCAGCCAGCCGGTCCCGCGCCCCGCGCAGGCGCGGATCGCCTCGACCAGCAGCACCTCGGCCAGCCGGGCCGAGACGAGGCGCGCGCCCAGTCCGTCCCGCTCGGCCTCCGCCGCGATCAGGCCCAGCACCGCGGCGACCGCGCCCGAGCCCTCGGCCTCCACCGCCGCGAAGTCCGGCAGCAGGTCCAGCAGCAGCCCCGCCCCGGGCCCCGAGACGACCAGCGAGCCGCCCACGCAGACCACCTCCTCCCCGCCCAGCCGGGCCGCGTCGCGACCGGCGTAGAGCGCCCGACCATCCAGCGGCGGCGCGCTCCCGTCGCTCGCCACGCGGTAGGCCGGACGCCCGAGCAGGCAGACGTCGCCGGCGGCCAGGCGCCGGGGCTCGGCGCCTTCGGGCGCAATGCGGATCTCGCCGCGCAGCACCGCCACGAACTTCAGCCGCTCGGCCGCCGGAAAGGCCAGCGCCCAGCTTCCGGCCGCCTCCAGCCGGGTCAGCCGCGCGACGCGGGCGTCCAGCAGCGCGAGGACGTCCGACAGCGGATCGGGGGCGGGCCTGGACGATCGCGACATTTTCCTGGAGCCTTCCGCGGTGATCCTCCACCCTTGCTCGCATAGCTCCCGCCGCAGCGAAACCCGGCACAGGAGCCCCCCATGACCCTGACAGGAAGAACCGTCGCCCTGACCGGCGCCAGCGGCGGCATCGGCCGCGCCACGGCGCGCCTCCTCGCCGCGCGCGGCGCGACCGTGGTCCTCGGCGCCCGCCGGGCGGAGCCGCTGGACACGCTGGCCGAGGAGATTCGCGCCGCCGGCGGCCACGCCCTCGTCCGGGCCACGGACGTCCGCCGCCGCGAGAACCTCGAGGCGCTGGTCGCGACGGCCGTCGAGCGGACCGGCCGCCTCGACGCGATCGTCAACAGCGCCGGCGTCGGCCCGATCTCGCGCTTCGAGGCGCTGCGCGTCGAGGACTGGGAGGCGATGATCGACGTGAACCTGCGCGGCACGCTCTTCGGCATCGCCGCCGCCCTGCCGGCGTTCTCCCGCCAGGGCTTCGGCCATGTGATCAACGTGGTCTCCACGGCCGGCCTGAAGGTCGTGCCCACGATGGGCGTCTACGCCGCCACCAAGAACGCCGTGCGCACCGCCACCGAGGCCCTGCGGCAGGAGGCCGGCCCCGGCCTGCGCGTCACCGAGGTCTCGCCCGGCATGACCGCCACCGACTTCGCCGGCGGCATCGCCGACGCCGAGGTCCGCGCCGGGATCGAGAAGGCCATGGACGCGATCGGCCTGCCGCCCGAGGCGATCGCCCGCGGCATCCTCTTCGCGCTGGAGCAGCCGCCGGAGGTCGAGGTCGGCAGCCTGGTGATCCGCCCCGCGGCGCAGAGCTGAGCCCTGAAATGGAAAACGCCGCCCTCGCTCTCGCGAGGGCGGCGTTCCGCCGGTCCCGAAGGGGGAAGGCGTCAGCGGCGCAGGCGGGCCGCGACGGCGTCCAGGTCGGCGCCCAGCAGGCCGATGTCGGCGAGCTGGCGGTCGGACAGGCGCGACAGCGCGCGGGCGGTGTTGCGGCGGGCGTTCCACAGCGCGATCTCGGCGATCAGCGTCTCGACGGCGTTGATGGCCGAGTGGATGGCGAGGGCGCCGCGGGGCAGCGCGGGGGCGTTCACGTTGATCTGGGTCATGTCAGGTCTCCTTCGGGCCGGCGATCATTCCGGTTGGCGGGACGCGGCGTCGTCCCGTGACGCGCATCTAGAGGGCGCCGATTTCTTGTGCAACGATGCAAAACGCATGGGCGCCTTGCACGGCGCGCATAGCAAAAAGCTGTAGGTTTTCAGAACCTTGCCAATCCCCGACGTCACGTCGGATTCAGAACATCCGATGTCGGTTGCAGACTGCGAAGATGGCGGAATCCGGGCGGAGCGCCGCCCTGCCTCTGGCCGGATGTTCGCGCTTCGTGCTAGCTTTCGAAAAATCGAGCGGAAGAAGGCGGGACGCATGCGGGTGATCGGGATCGATCCCGGCCTGAGACGGACCGGCTGGGGGGTCATCGAGACCTCGGGCAGCCGGATCCGACACGTGGCCAACGGGGTCTGCGAATCGCGGGGGACGGACCTCGCCTCGCGCCTGCTGTCGCTGTTCGACCAGCTGAGCGAGGTGGTCGCGGCCCAGGCCCCCGAGATGTCGGCGGTCGAGCACACCTTCGTCAACAAGGACGCGGCCGGGACGCTGAAGCTGGGCCAGGCCCGCGCCATCGCGCTGCTGGTGCCCGCCCGCGCGGGTCTCGAGGTCGCCGAATACGCGCCCAACGCGGTGAAGAAGGCCGTCGTCGGCGTCGGCCACGCCGCCAAGGCGCAGGTCGAGCACATGGTGCGCCTGCAATTGCCGGGCGCCAAGCTCGCCGGCCCCGACGCGACGGATGCGCTGGCCATCGCGCTCTGCCACGCCTTCCACGCCCGCGCCGGCGGCAAGCTGGAGGCCGCGCTGGCCGCCGCGGGGGCGTCGCGATGACCCGCGCGCAGGAGACCGCGCGATGACCCGCGCAGGAGGCGGCGCGATGACCCGCATTCAGCAGAAGACGACCCACGCGCCGGAGACGACGCCACGCCCCGGGCCCAGCCGGCAGGGTCCGCACGCCGGCGACCGCGCGACGCCCCCTGCGCAGGAGGGCGGCCGATGATCGGCAAGGTCTCCGGCCGGCTCGACTACATCGCCGAGGATCACGCGCTGATCGAGGCGGCGGGCGTGGGCTACGTGATCTACGCCTCCCCCCGCACGCTGGCCGCGCTCCCCCAGCCCGGGGAGCCCTGCGCGCTCTACACAGAGATGGTGGTGCGCGAGGACCTGATGCAGCTCTTCGGCTTCCCCACGCTGGCCGAGAAGGAATGGCACCGCCTGCTGACCTCGGTGCAGGGGGTGGGCCCGCGCAGCGCGCTGGCCATCGTCGGCCTGCTGGGCCCCGAGGGCACCGGCCGGGCCATCGTCACCGGCGACACCGCGGCGGTGCGCAAGGCGCCCGGCGTGGGCCCCAAGCTCGCCCAGCGCATCGTGCTGGAGCTGCGCGACAAGGCCCCCACGGTGATGGCGCTCGGCGGCCGCGGGGCGCGGGCGGCGGCCCCC
>CAXGVP010000578.1:0-3247 GCA_964013055.1 uncultured Albimonas sp. | reverse complement strand
TATCCCCACCAGCTTTCGGGCGGCGAGCAGCAGCGCGTGGCGCTGGCCCGCGCGCTCGCGCCCCGCCCGCGGGTGATGCTGATGGACGAGCCGTTCTCGGGCCTCGACAAGCGCCTGCGCGACGAGGTGCGCGACGAGGCGCTGTCGGTGCTGAAGGCCGAGGGGGCCGGCGTGCTGCTGGTCACCCACGAGCCCGAGGAGGCGATGCGCATGGCCGACCGCATCGCGCTGATGCGCGACGGGCGGATCGTGCAGATCGGCGCGCCCTACCACATCTACAATTATCCTGCCGACCGGCAGGCGGCGGCGTTCTTCTCGGACCTCAACGTGATCCGGGCGCGGGCGCGCTCGCGCCAGCTCGAGACGCCCTTCGGCCTGTTCCTGACCCCCGGGCTCGAGGACGGCGAGGCGGTGGAGATCGTGATCCGTCCCCAGCACCTCAAGATCGACCCCGACGTCGGGCAGGGCGGGCCGCGCCCCTCGGCCGCCAACGGCACGCCCGCGCGGGGCCGGGTGGAACGGGCGCGGTTCATGGGCTCGGAAAGCCTGATCGAGGTGCGTATGGAGCACGACGCCTCGGTGCTGCGGGCGACGGTTCCCGGCGCCTGGCTGCCCGAGCGCGGCGCGGGCCTGTGGCTGTCCCTGCGACGCGACCGCTGCTTCGTGTTCCCCGAGACCTGACCCGGCCCGGGACGCTATCCATCGGATAGCGCCTTCATCCCCAACGGCTTGCGCGGCTCAGTCGGCGTTGTAGACCATGTCGACGATCTTCCCGCTGCGGTCGTCCACAGTGCAGCGCCAGGTGCCCGCCTCGCGGTGATCGCGCAGCCGCACCAGCGAGGTGCGGCCCGAGGGATCGGAGCTCAGGATCCGCACCGGCCGGTCGCCGGTGCGCGCCTTGACCCGTTGCCGGCAGACCCGCTCGGCCGCCTTCGGCGCGTCGCGCGCGCCCTCCCGCAGGTGGCCGGGATGCTCGGGCGCGCAGGCCGACAGCGCCAGCGCGACGACGATCAGGGCGGGGGACAGGCGGGTCATGGACGGCTCCGTCATCTGGGTCCAGGCCGGTCGACCGGGACGGGGGCGGCACGGTCGACGCAGGGTAATGAGCGGCCGATGAACGCAGCGCCGCGCCGCGGAACCGCCTGCCGCCGGTTGAAAATACGGGCCCCGCGACCATTGACGCATCACGCGCGGCGTTACGGGCGCGCGATGGGGGCTTCAACCGGGGCTCGCGATCCAATACATGGGACGGTGACCGTCCGCGCCAAGGCGCGCGGAAGCCAAGACATGGGAGGCAGGGCCATGGCCCCGAGCATTTGGCAGATCCTGATCGTCGCCGTCCTCGTCGTGCTGCTCTTCGGCCGCGGCAAGATCTCCGGCGTGATGGGCGATGTCGCGAAAGGCATCAAGAGCTTCAAGAAGGGCATGGCGGATGACGACACGCCCTCGACCACCACGACCAAGCGCGTGGGCGAGCCGGGCGACGACGCCGTCGACGTGACGCCGTCGGCCGAGAAGAAGGACGCTTGAGCCCTCGGTCCGCCAAGGCGGAGGTCGCCTGAATGTTCGACATCGGCTGGTCGGAGCTTCTCGTGATCGGCGCGCTTGCGCTGATCGTGGTGGGCCCGAAGGAGCTTCCGGGAATGCTGCGCACCTGCGGACAGTACGTGTCCAAGGCGCGGCGCATGGCGCGCGACTTCCAGCGCACCATGGAGGACGCGGCCGACGCCGCCGACCTCGGAGAGCTCAAGGACGTGCAGAAGTCGATGGCCGACTGGAACCGCAAGGTCGGTCCCGGCGCGCCGAAGGCCTATGCCAAGGACTTCCTGAAAGGCGACGAGAAGAAGCCGGAGGGCGAGACGCCCGCCGCCGGATCTCACGACGCCGCCGACGCGGCCGAGAACGCCGCCTGGGCCGCCGACCAGGAAGCCCTGCGCAAGGCCGAGGCGGAGGCCGCGGGCCAGGCGGTCCCCGGCCCCTCGCCGTCGACGCCGCCCTCGGGGGCCGCGCCCGCGCCCTCCGCCGAGCCCTCCCCCGGGCCCTCCCCCGGGCCCTCCATCGAGTCGGCCCCGTCGCCGGCCTCGAAATCCGCGTGAGCCCCGCCGCCCGTCCACGGGCGGCGGCAGACGCCGGGCTCCGGGGGTTTCCCCGGCCCGTGACCGCTGTGTGAGATCCCGATGACGAGCCATACCGACGAGGACGATATCGAGGCCTCGCGCGCGCCCCTGATCGAGCACCTGACCGAGCTGCGCAGCCGCCTGATCTGGTCGCTGTGGGGCTTCGCGGCGACCACCATCTTCTGCTTCGTCTTCGCGCGGCAGATCTTCGACATCCTCACCGGCCCGCTGCGCGGCGCGCTGCTGGACCGGGGGATGGAGCCGCGGCTGATCTACACCGCCCTGCAGGAGAAGTTCTTCACCGACCTGCGCCTTGCGGTGTTCGGCGGCTTCTTCCTGGCCTTCCCGATCATCGCCACGCAGGTGTGGAAGTTCGTGGCGCCCGGCCTCTACCGCAACGAGAGGGGCGCCTTCTGGCCGTTCCTGGTGGCGACGCCGGTGCTGTTCTTCACCGGCGCCTGCCTGGTCTACTTCTTCGTCGCGCCGATGGCCTTCGGGTTCTTCCTGGACTACGGCACCACCGGCGACGGCGACGGGCTGGCCACCTCGACCGAGTTCCTGGGCAAGGTCCGGGACTACCTCGACATCATGATGACCTTCATCCTGGCCTTCGGCATCTGCTTCCAGCTGCCGGTGCTGCTGACCCTGCTGGGTCGGGCCGGGCTGGTCTCGGCCCAGGGGCTGGGGCGCGCGCGCAAATACGCGATCGTGGCCATCGCCGCCGCCGCCGCGATCCTGACCCCGCCGGATCCGCTGAGCCAGCTGGGCCTCGGGATCCCGGTCTATTTCCTCTATGAGATCTCCATCCACCTGGTCCGCGCCGCCGAGCGCAAGCGCGAGCGGGAGGACGAGGAAGACGAAGAGGACCTGGACCTCTGATGACCGGTTTCGGACGCCCCCTTCCCCTGAAGCCCGACGCCGAGGGCGAGGACCTGGTCACCCGCCTCGTCGCCGCGCTGGAGCGGATGAGCCCGGCCCCGCTGGCCGCGCCCGACTTCTCCGCCGCGGACGCGTTCGTGTGGCACGCCTCGCCCGACCGGCTGGATCCGGTGCCGGTGGTCAGCCGGGTGGACCTCGACCTGCTGGTGGGGATCGAGCGCTCGCGCGAGGTGCTGCTGGACAACACCCGC
>CAXGVP010000577.1:0-3248 GCA_964013055.1 uncultured Albimonas sp. | reverse complement strand
TTCATCAACACGCCCACGGCCGTCACGCACGCCTGCACCTACATCCCCCTCCTCCACGCGCGCCGGGGCGCCGCGGCCGGGATGGGAGGGGCCGCTCATTCCGCGGCCCGCGCCTCCGGCGGGGTCGAGGGCGCGACGGCCGGCGAGAAGGCCTCGGCCGTCTCCGGATCCTCCGCCGTCTCGCCCGCCCGCTTCAGCCGCACCCGCAGCCGCTTGATGCGGCGGGGGTCGGCGTCGAGCACCTCGAACTCGTGCCCGTCGGGGTGCAGGATCACCTCGCCCCGCTCGGGCACCCGGTCGGCGAGCATGAAGACCAGCCCGCCCAGCGTGTCCACGTCCTCGTCGAGGTCGTCGGCCAGCAGGTCGACCCGCGCCTCGCCCTCGAACTCCGGGATCTCGAGGCGGGCGGCGCAGATGTAGACGCCCTCGGCCTCCTTGCGGAACGAGAAGCTGTCGGCGACGTCATGCTCGTCCTCGATGTCGCCGACGATGGTCTCGAGCACGTCCTCGATGGTCACCAGCCCGTCGACGCCGCCGTATTCGTCGATCACCAGCGCCATGTGCATCCGCCCGCCCTGCATCTTCTGCAGCAGCGCGTCGATCGGCATCGACGGCGGCACATACAGCATCGGCCGCAGCAGCGGGCGCAGGTCGAAGTCGTCGTGCACCGCCCCGTTGAAGCCGAAGCGCAGCGCGAGATCCTTGAGGTGCACGAAGCCCAGCGGGTCGTCCAGCGTCTCGCGGAACACCGGCAGGCGGGTGTGGCGGGTCTTGCGGAACGAGCTCACCAGTTCGTCGAGCCCGCCGTCCACCTCCACCGCGTCGACGTCGGCGCGCGGCACCATCACGTCGAGCACCTTCAGCTCGCGCAGCCGTCGCACGTTGAGCAGCATCGCCCGCTCGCCCGCGCTGCGCGCCATCTCCTCGGCATGGCTTTCGGCCGAGGCGTCCTCGTCGGCCGCCTTGCGGCCGAACAATCGCGAGATCAGCGACCGACTCGAGCCTTCGCCCGCATCGTCCTGGCCGCCTGCTTCCGTGGCCGGGGCTTTCGCCTCCCGGCCGCGTCCTTGATCAGAGTCCATCGCTCCCAGTCCGTTCGGCCGCGGCGGGACGCCCGGCCTCCTCGAAATCGTCGGCGGACCTGTAGGGGTCCGCCAGCCCGGCCGCAAGCATCGCCTGGCTTTCAAGGCCTTCCATCAATGCCGCGTCCGCTTCCCTGACGTGATCGTAACCCAACAGATGGAGCGTGCCGTGAACTATCAGATGCAGCGCATGGTCGCGCAGGGGCAGGCCCATCGCCTCCGCCTCCCGCGCGCAGACGCCGTAGGCGAGCGCCAGGTCCCCCAGGCTCTCGCCCTCGTCGTCCATGGCCGGGAAGCCTGCCATCTCGGGCGCAGGCTCCGGCGCGGGCGGGTCCAGCGGCCGGGTCCCGTCGGGCAGGCCCGAGGGGGCGGCCCCCAGCTCCCACGCCGGCCAGGACAGCACGTTGGTGGGCGTGGGCTTGCCGCGGTGGAAGTCGTTGAGCCCGGCGATCGCCGCGTCGTTCGTGAACAGGAAGCTCACCGCCCGGCCGGCGGCCTCGACCCCCGCGGCGGCGAGCGCCATGGCCGCGCCGCGGGCGGCGAGCGATTCCACCCGCTCCTCCCCCCCCAGCGCGTCGGCCCAGGCCTCTTCCTCCAGCGCCAGTTCGACCACCGGCGCGGGGAGGTCCGCGCCGGGCTCGGTCGTCGTCGGGGGGCCGTCAGCCGGCGGGGGCATCGCCCTCCTCCGTCTTCGCGGGCGCCTCGGCCGCCTCCAGCGCGGCGTTGCGCGGGCGGTTGCGGGGACGCTCGTAGGGCTGGTCGCGGCCCGGCTCGCGGTCGTAGGCCTCGATGATGCGGGCGACCAGCGGGTGGCGCACCACGTCCTCGGCGGCGAAGCGGGTCAGGCCGACGCCCTTCACCCCCTCCAGCAGCCGGGTCGCCTGGCGCAGGCCCGAATGCACGCCCCGCGGCAGGTCCACCTGGGAGAGGTCCCCGGTGATCGCCATCCGCCCGCCCTCGCCCAGCCGGGTCAGGAACATCTTCATCTGCATCTCGGTGGCGTTCTGCGCCTCGTCGAGCACCACGAAGCAGTTGGACAGCGTGCGGCCGCGCATGAAGGCCAGCGGCGCGATCTCGATCTTCTTCTCGGCGATGGCCTTCTGGACATGGCCCGGCGGCAGCAGGTCGTTCAGCGCGTCGTAGAGCGGCTGCATGTAGGGATCGACCTTCTCCTTCATGTCGCCGGGCAGGAAGCCCAGACGCTCGCCCGCCTCGACGGCGGGACGGGACAGAAGGATGCGGTCGACCCGGCCCTCGAGCCACATCGAGACGCCGACCGCGACCGCCAGATAGGTCTTGCCGGTGCCCGCGGGACCGATGCCGAAGACCATCTCGTGGTCGAACAGCGCCTTCACATAGTCGCGCTGGGTGCGGGTGCGCGGCTCGACGGTCTTCTTGCGGGTGCGGATCTCCAGCCGGCCGCCGGCGAACATCTCCAGCTGGCTCTCGGGCGCGGGCCCGCCGCGTTTCGAGGGCCCGGGCGCGGGCGCCGCGCCGAAGCGCAGGGCGGCGTCCACGTCGCCGGGCTCCACCGGTCGGCCCTGTTCGAGCCTGCGGTAGAGCGCCTGCAGCGCATCGGCGGCGCGGTCGATCGCGTCGGCCTCGCCATGCACGGCCAGGACGTTGCCGCGCCGCAGGATCTGCACGCCGAGCGCGTGCTCCACCTGGGCGAGGTTGCGGTCGAAGCCGCCGCACAGATCGATCAGCAGGCGGTTGTCGGGAAAGTCGAGGAGGGTCTCGGACGAGGCGCCCGGCACTGCGGGGCCGTCGTCGGAATTGCTCCGGCGACCGGTTTCGGCGGACAGGACGGTCTGCGCCAAGGGCTCTCCATAGGGATGCAAGCCGCGCCCGATCGGGCCGGGCGTGAGATCAGCGTGACCGATGAGAGCGCCTCGGGCAAGACCGAATCCGGCCGGTTTTCGCGGCGTTTCCGAGCGATGGCGCGAGGCGCCGGAAACCGTTGCGCAATTCCGCCCGCGCGATCGTGCCGCGCGCTCAATCCTCCAGCACGTCGCGCGCCGCTTCCCGCCGGGCCGAGGCCGGCGCCGCGCCCGCGCGCATCGCGCCCAGGTGATGCTCGATCCGGTGCAGGTGGTAGGCCGTGCGCCGGAGCCAGCGCATCGCGTCGAGCCTGGCCAGCGCCGCCGCATCCGCCAGCCGCCCCTC
>CAXGVP010000576.1:0-3248 GCA_964013055.1 uncultured Albimonas sp. | reverse complement strand
ACGAGCTGGCGGTCGAGCATCTCAACGGCGGCGGCGACGGCGGCATGCTGGCCACCTTCTCCTCGAAGGCGCTCGGCGGCGACGGGGTCAACGGCAAGAAGGTCGAGTTCGTCACCGGCGACACCCAGACCAAGTCCGACGCCGCCCGCGCCAGCGCCAAGCGGATGATCGAGCGCGACGGCGCCTCGATGATCACCGGCGGCTCGTCCTCGGGCGTGGCGATCGCGGTGCAGGGCCTGTGCCAGGAGATGGGCGTCATCTTCATGGCCGGTCTCACCCACTCCAACGACACCACGGGCAAGGACAAGAAGGCCAACGGCTTCCGCCACTTCTTCAACGCCTACATGTCGGGCGCCGCGCTGGCGCCGGTGCTGAAGTCCAACTACGGCGCCGACCGCAAGGCCTATCACCTGACCGCGGACTACACCTGGGGCTGGACCCAGGAGGAATCCATCGCCGCCGCCACCGAGGAGCTCGGCTGGCAGACGGTCGAGAAGGTGCGCACGCCGCTGGGCGCGGGCGACTTCTCGCAGTATCTCACGCCGGTCCTGAACTCGGGCGCCGACGTGCTGATCCTCAACCACTACGGCCGCGACATGGTCAACTCGCTGACCCAGGCGGTGCAGTTCGGCCTGAAGGGCAAGCAGGTCAACGGCAAGAACTTCGAGATCGTGGTCCCGCTCTACTCCCGCCTGATGGCGCAGGGCGCGGGCGAGGCGGTGAAGGGCATCTACGGCTCGACCAACTGGCACTGGTCGCTGCAGGACGAGGGCTCGAAGGCCTTCGTGAAGTCCTTCGGCCAGAAATACGGCTTCCCGCCGTCCCAGGCCGCGCACACCTGCTACGTGCAGACGATCCTCTACGCCGACGCCGCCCAGCGCGCGGGCTCCTTCAACCCCTGCGACATCGCCGCGGCGCTGGAGGGCTACGAGTTCGACGGGATGGGCAACGGCCCGACCCTCTACCGCGCCGAGGACCACCAGGCCTTCAAGGACGTGCTGGTGGTGCGCGGCAAGGAGAACCCGACCTCGCAGTTCGACCTTCTCGAGGTGGTGGACGTCACCCCGGCGAGCCAGGTCACCTACGCCCCCGATCACCCGATGTTCGCAGGCGGCGAGCTGGGCAAGTGCAACCCGGGCGCGTGATCCGCGCCTGACGCAGCCGGGCCCGCGCGCCACGGCGCGCGGCCTGACGGACGCGCCCCCGGACCACACGGGGGGGCGCGCCCGCGAAGACGTCGCCGGAAGCCCTCTTTCCGGCGACGACACAGGGGGCCGTCCCGCCTGGATCTCTCCTCCCCGGGCGCGACGGTCCCCACCTTTGCACACATTCCGAGCCCACCCCCCGGGGGCCGCCTGCAATGGGAGCCGGCGCGATGGACGCGATCCTCCTCCAGATTCTGAACGGTCTCGACAAGGGCTCGGCCTACGCGATGATCGCTCTGGGTCTGACCCTCATCTTCGGCACGCTGGGCGTGGTGAACTTCGCCCATGGCGCGCTGTTCATGCTGGGCGCGTTCTGCGCCGTGTCGATCGACAAGCTGTTCTCGATGGAGCGGATCGCCCTCTCCGACACCGAGACCACCGCCTGGGGCACCCCGCTCGAGATCCGCACCCCCTATGTCGAGGCCTGGTTCGGCGACTTCGGCCTGTGGCTGAACGAGTGGTCGGTGCTGGTCTCGATCCTGCTGGCGATCCCGTTCATGCTGCTGGTGGGCCTGGTGATGGAGCGCGGGCTGATCCGCCACTTCTACAAGCGCCCCCACGCCGACCAGATCCTGGTGACCTTCGGCCTCGCCATCGTGCTGCAGGAGATCATCAAGGCCTTCTTCGGCGCCAACCCGATCCCCCAGCCCGCGCCCGACTCGCTCTCGGGCATGGCCGACTTCGGCGCGGCCATCGGGATGCAGGCCGGCGCCGTCGTCTACCCGATGTGGCGGCTGGTCTATTTCCTCTTCGCCGCCGCGGTGATCGGCGCGGTGTTCTCCTTCCTGCAGTTCACCACCTTCGGCATGGTCGTGCGCGCCGGCATGGCGGACCGCGAGACGGTGGGCCTGCTGGGCATCAACATCGACCGCCGCTTCACCATGATGTTCGGGCTCGCCGCCTGCGTCGCGGGGCTGGCGGGGGTGATGTACACGCCCATCCTCTCGCCCGACTACCACCTCGGCATGGACTTCCTGGTGCTCAGCTTCGTCGTGGTCGTGGTCGGCGGCATGGGCTCGCTGCCCGGCGCGGTCGCGGCCGGCTTCCTGCTGGGCATCCTGCAGAGCTTCGCCTCGATGAACGAGGTCAAGCAGCTCCTTCCCGGCATCGACCAGATCATCATCTACCTGGTCGCCGTCGTCATCCTGCTCACCCGTCCGCGGGGCCTGCTGGGCCGCAAGGGCGTGATGGAGGCCTGATCCATGACCAGCTCCAAGTCCACCGACATGATCCTGCTGGCCGTGTTCACCGTGCTGGTGCTGGCGGGCCCGGTCATCCTGGCGCCCTTCGGCGCCGGCTACCCCGACCTGCTGCAGAAGTTCGCGATCTACGGGATCTTCGCGATCGGCTTCAACATCCTGTTCGGCCTGACCGGCTACCTCTCCTTCGGCCACGCGGCCTTCCTGGGCGTCGGCTCCTACGCCGCGGTGTGGATGTTCAAGCTGCTCAGCATGAACGTCGTCCCCGCCATCGTCTTCGCGGTGATCGTGGGGGGGCTGTTCAGCCTGCTGATCGGCTTCATCTCGCTGCGCCGCTCGGGGATCTACTTCTCGATCCTGACGCTGGCGTTTGCGCAGATGTGCTACAACCTCGCCTATTCGGTGCTGACGCCGATCACCAACGGCGAGACCGGCCTGCAGATCACCCTCGACGATCCGCGCATCCTCGACGGCGGCGCCCAGGGCCAGCCCTTCACCAACCTCTTCGGGCTGAACATGATCGACACGGTCGAGACCTCGGTCTTCGGCATGACGGTCCAGTTCAACACCGGCTTCTACGTCTGCGCGGCGATCCTGATCGCGAGCTTCTACATCTCGATGCGCCTGTTCCGCTCGCCCTTCGGGATGATGCTCAAGGCGGTGAAGTCCAACCAGAACCGGATGAGCTACACCGGCCTCAACACCCGGCCCTACACGCTGGCGGCCTTCGTGATCTCGGGCATGTTCGCGGGGCTGGCCGGCGGGCTGCTGGCCGCGATGGACCCGCTGGCGGGCGCCGAGCGGATGCAGTGGACCGCCTCGGGCGAGGTGGTGCTGATGACCA
>CAXGVP010000575.1:0-3251 GCA_964013055.1 uncultured Albimonas sp. | reverse complement strand
CGGAAGGTCAGCGTCGGATCGATCTCGTTCTTGATCTTGATCAGCGCGTCCAGGATCATCGGCCCGCAGCTGTCCATGTCCACGAAATACGTGTCCACCCGCGGGTTCGCGTCGTCGTCCGGCGACCAGCGGTAGATCTTGAACGTCCGCACGTTGGTCGCGCCCTCGGGCCGCGGCCAGGTCTTGCCCACGGTCACGCGGGAGTTCTTGGGCAGGTTGAATTGAACCATTGGGTGCGGCTCCTCAGCCTAGCAAGGGTGGTCGTCCGACCACGCGTTTCATTCGATCAGCTTCGGCCCGGACTTCACGAACGCCTCGAACCGGCGTTTCTCGCCCGACTCGCGCGCCATGCCGACCGCGATCTCGAGCGCGCGAAGCGGCTTCGGCTTGCGCTGCCATGCCTCGTAGGCTTCGCGGATCGGTCCATCGATCAGCGCGGCCCATTGTGCGAGCATCGCCGGCTCGCTGAACGCCTCGCGACGCCGCCGGCCGTTGTCGACCATCGCGCGGTAGAGCGCGGGGTCGGCCTGCAGCTTGTCGAGCGCATCCAGCGCGTCCTGCGGCGTGCGGACCTCCATGTAGTCGAGCTCGCTCTCGCGCATCTCCTGGAAGGCCGGTTCGGGGCCGAGCAGCGCCGGCGTGTCCGCCCACCAGGCGTTCACCAGCTTGCTGCCCGGTTTGGCGAGCGCGAAGTTCCGGCGCATGTTGCGCACCGCCAGCGTGATGTCGCAGCCGGAATAGTCGGCCCAGTCCTCCTCGCCGCCGCCGGCGGGCGAGGCTTCGCTGGCCTCCAGCGTCATCCCGCGCCGGGCCAGTTCCTCGCGGAACGCGTCGGAGCGGAAGTCCGGGTCCAGGTTGACCAGCAGCCCCTTGTAGCCCAGCACCTTGATGGCGTCGCCGCGCGCCGGATCGCGCGGGATGATGCCGGGCTGCAGCCAGGTCGGCAGATACAGGCTCAAGGCCCCCGGCTCGCGCAGGGTGTTGTGGCGGATCACCACGTTCGCGAGCTTCGATTCGTGGTGATCGCACCGCGCGAGCACCACGAAGTCGCTGAAGCCCCGGTTGCGCCGGCCGACCACCTGGATCGAGCTGATGTTGATCCGGTTCGGCTCGAGCTTGTCCGACAGCGTCACGTCGTAGCCCGCGCGGCGCATCACGCAGTAGGTGCGCACCACCCAGGTGTCGGTGCAGTTGATGCAGCGCCGGGCGATGGTGTCCTCGTCCAGCTCGCGCTGCGGGTCGTCCCGCAGTTCCGGCCACAGGCGCTCCATCGGGCAGACGAAGTGCACGGGATGTCGGAACGACTTTGCAGAATGGCCGGCGGCGTTGGACACGGACTAGGCTCCCGAGGTCGTATCTGAATCGGCGGGTCGCCGCGTCTGCGCGGCCCCGGAAGAAAAACGGATCAGCATGCCGCCCCCCCGCGCTTGCGCGCCACGAACAGCGTCTCGCCGCGCTGGAGGCCGAAGCGGTGGACGTCGGGTTCGACGGCGGTGAAATCCTCGACCTCGAAGCCGGCCTCGGCCAGGCGGTCGCGGAAGTCGCGGCCGTAGAAGCGCAGGTGCAGCGGGTCGGTGTAATAGGCGCGCCGGTCCTCGTCGGAGGTCCAGGCGGGGTTTTCGAGGGTCTCGGCCCAGCCCTCGACCAGGGGGACGGTCACGAGGAACAGGCCGCCCGGCGCCAGGATCCGCTGCAGTTCCGAAAGCGCCTTGGCGTCGTCCAGATGCTCGAGCACATGGTTGGCGATCGCGACGTCCCAGGAGCCGTCGGGCTGGTCGATCGCCTCCATGTCGAGGTGCAGGTCATGGCCGGGAAGGATGTCCGCCGTGGCGTAGGCCGAGGCCAGTGGCCGGACCACCGCGGTCAGGATCGGCTCGGAGGCGAAGTGGAGGACGCGCCGGCCCTCGATCTCCGAAGCCCCGCCGCGGTCGAGCCACAGCTTGAACAGGCGGTGCCGCGGGCGGCTGTCGCAGGACGGGCACCAGATGCCGGGCTTGGTGCGCACCGGGCTGAACCGGCCCCGGTAGCCGCACAGGCAGCAGTCCCGGGACGGACCCGTCGCCGCGAGACGCGCCAGGTGCTCGACCGCGAGCCGGGCCCGAAGGTCCAGCTTCTCGTCGATCTCCGCCTGGCTGCGTCCGCGCGGCTGGGCTCCGTCCATCGTGGTCAGGCCCTCAGTAGACCCGCGCCTTGGGCGCGATCTTCTTCAGGTCGATGCCGCCCTCGTCGAGCGTGGTCAGCGGGTCGAGCACCACCGAGCGGTAGTCCAGCGTGACCTCGCCGCCGTCGGCGACCCAGGCCAGCGTGTGCTTGCGCCAGTTCGTGTCGTCGCGGTCGGCGTAGTCCTCCCGGGCGTGGGCGCCGCGGCTCTCCTTGCGGGCCTCGGCCCCGACCACGGTGGCCAGCGCGTTCGGCATCAGGTTGTCGAGCTCCAGCGTCTCCATCAGGTCGGAGTTCCAGATCAGCGAGCGGTCCGAGACCTTCACGTCGGCGAAGTTCTTGCGGATCTCGGCCATCTTGCGGCAGCCGTCCTGCAGCGTCTCCTCGGTGCGGAACACCGCGGCGTCGGACTGCATGGCGCGCTGCATGTCGAGACGAAGCTCGGCCGTCGGCGTCGCCCCGGAGGCGTTGCGCAGGTGGTCGAAGCGGGTCATCGACTTCTCGCACGACGCCGCATCCAGCTCGGGGATCGCCGACTTGGGATCGACGACCTCGCGCGCCCGGATCGCGGCGGCGCGGCCGAAGACCACCAGGTCGATCAGCGAGTTCGAACCCAGGCGGTTGGCGCCGTGGACCGAGGCGCAGCCGGCCTCGCCCACCGCCATCAGGCCGGGGACGATGCTGTCGCCGCCGTCGGCGCCCTTGGTCAGCACCTCGCCGTAGTAGTTCGTGGGGATGCCGCCCATGTTGTAGTGCACGGTCGGCAGCACCGGGATCGGCTCCTTGGTCAGGTCCACGCCCGCGAAGATCCGCGCCGACTCCGAGATGCCCGGAAGGCGGAGCGCCAGGGTCTCGGGCGGCAGGTGGTCGAGGTGCAGGTGGATGTGGTCCTTGTTCGGGCCCACGCCGCGGCCCTCGCGGATCTCGATGGTCATGCAGCGGCTGACCACGTCGCGCGAGGCGAGATCCTTATACGTGGGCGCGTAACGCTCCATGAAGCGCTCGCCCTCGGAGTTGGTCAGGTAGCCGCCCTCGCCGCGGGCGCCTTCCGTGATCAGGCAGCCCGAGCCGTAGATGCCGGTCGGGTGGAA
>CAXGVP010000574.1:0-3263 GCA_964013055.1 uncultured Albimonas sp. | reverse complement strand
TCGCGGCCTGCGGGGGCGCCCCGCTCGAGGTGCGCTCGCGCCGCGGGCGGGCGGTTCAGGCGCGGGTCCGCCAGGGCTTCGGCCCCGGCGTCGTGGTCACCGGCGGCCAGCACGCCAACGAGCCGACCGGCATCCCCGGCGCCCTGCTGGCCGCCCGGGCGCTGGCGGCCGAGGGGATCCCCGTCGCCGTCTGCCCGCTGGAGAACCCCGACGGCCACGCCCTGCACATGCGCCTGCGCGAGACCGCGCCGCGCCACATGCATCACGCCGCGCGCTACACCGCGCTGGGCGCCGACCTCGCCTTCGTGGCGGGGGGCGAGGGCGCCCTGCGGCCCCGGATGCGCGCGGCCGTGGGCGCCGACCTGCACCTGAGCCTGCACGGCTACCCCTCGCACGAGTGGCTGCACCCGTTCACCGGCTACCTGCCCCATGGGTTCGAGAGCTGGTCGCTGCCCCGCGGCTGCTTCCTGATCCTGCGCCGCGACGAGGCCTGGGCCGCCCCCGCCCGCGCCGCCCTGCACGCCGCCGCCGCGGCGCTGGAGGCCGACCCCGAGATCGCCGCGCTCAACGCCCGCCAGCTCTCGACGCTGGCGCGCTACGCCCCCTCCGCCGCGCCTGCGCGCATCGGCTGCGTGCCGGTGGTCGAGGGGCCGCCGCTGCCCTCGCCCCATGGCGCGCCCTTTCCCGTGACCCTGATCGTGGAGACCCCCGACGAGACCGTCGACGGCCCGCTGTTCCGCCTGCTGACCCGTGCCCAGGTCCTGGCCGCCACCGCCGCCGCCCGCGCCTTCCGCGCCGCGACGGCCCCCGGCGCGGCGTGAGCGTGGGGGCGCCCCGCGCGAAAGGCCGGGAGGTCGTGGCGAAAGATCCCGCGGGCGCTCGTCTCCCGCCGCATCGCGCGGATGTGACGTTCATTGCAGCCGATCCGGTTGCGGCGTGGCGAATACACCACATCTACGAGCGGATCGCATTCAGAGACCGCGGCGTTTACCTTCCCTCCGCTAGGGTGGCGGACGGGCCGGAAGGGCGACCGCCCGCGGCATCCGGAAGCTGGAGGAAGCAGACGTGCCGATTTCATCCCTCTCCGTCCGCGGCCGCCCGATGGCGTCGTCGCTCGCGCTCGCCGCGGCCCTCGCCGCCGCGCTGATCGCGGCGGGACCCGCGCCGAACGCGCTGGCGCAGCAGGCCGGGCCGCAGCCCGCCGGCGCGCCCGCGACCTTCGCCGACCTGGCCGAGACGCTGAGCCCCGCGGTGGTCAACATCGCCACCACCTCCAAGGTCGCCATGCCCGAGCGGCCCGGCGGGCCGCAGCTGCCGGAGAACTCGCCCTTCCGCGAGCTGTTCCCCGAGCTCTTCGGCGGCGAGCGCGGCGGCGGCGAGCGGCAGATGCGCCCGCGCCAGTCGCTGGGCTCGGGCTTCGTGATCTCGGCCGACGGCTACATCGTCACCAACAACCACGTCATCGACGGCGCCGACGAGATCAAGGTGAACTTCACCGACGGCTCCTCGCTGACCGCCGAGCTGGTGGGGACCGACCCCAAGACCGACGTGGCCCTGCTCAAGGTCTCGCCCGACCATGACCTGCCGCACGTGCCGTTTGCGGATTCGGACGCGACCCGCGTCGGCGACTGGGTGATGGCCATCGGCAACCCGTTCGGCCTGGGCGGCTCGGTCTCGGCCGGCATCATCTCGGCGCGCAACCGCGACATCAACGCCGGACCCTACGACGACTTCCTGCAGACCGACGCCGCCATCAACCGCGGCAACTCGGGCGGGCCGCTGTTCGACATGTCGGGCGCGGTGGTGGGCATGAACACCGCGATCATCTCGCCCACCGGCGGCTCGATCGGCATCGGCTTCGCGGTGCCCGCCAACATCGTCAAGAACGTGATCGACCAGCTCCAGGAATACGGCTCCACCCGCCGCGGCTGGCTGGGCGTCTCGATCCAGGAGGTGACCCCCGACATCGCCGAGAGCCTCGGCCTCGACAAGGCCGCCGGCGCGCTGGTGGCCCAGCTGGTCGAGGACGGGCCCGCCGAGGCCGGCGGCCTGCAGAACGGCGACGTGATCCTCAACTTCGACGGCAAGCCCGTGGAGACGATGCGCGACCTGCCCCGCATGGTCGCCGAGACCGCCGCCCACAAGTCGGTCGAGGTCGAGGTCTGGCGCAAGGGCGAGGTCGAAACCGTGCAGGTCGAGCTGGGCCTGCTGGAGGAGGACGCGCCGGTGATGAACGCCTCCGCCGACGTGACCCCGCAGGACCAGGCGCCGGGCGCCGAGGCGCTGGGCATGACGCTGAGCGACATCACCCCCAAGGCGCGGCAGGAGTTCTCGATCGCCGACGACCTCGAGGGCGTGCTGGTCGAGCAGGTGGACGCCGCCTCCAGCGCCGCCGAGAAGGGCCTGCGCCCGGGCGACGTGATCGTCGAGGTGGCGCAGGAATCGGTCGCCACCCCCGCCGACGTCGAAGCCCGCGTGCAGTCCGCCCGCGACCAGGGCCGCAAGTCGGTGCTGCTGCTGGTCAGCTCCCGCGGGGACCTGCGCTTCGTGGCCGTCGCAGTCGACTGACCGGGGCGCCGGGCCTCGCGCCCGGCCCCGCATGGATCCAGGGAACGCCGCCTCCGGCCGGGGGCGGCGTTCTGCGTCGAGGGGAGGGCGCCCGCCGTCGTCAGGCGGCGCCGCGCGACATGCAACGGAATCGAAAGATTCGATCCCGCCTGCGCGCCCGATCTTCATGGTGCGTTAACTCGACGCCGCCGACGCTTTCCTCAATCAAAACGAGATCGGAGGAAGCGTCATGGTTGCGATGGAGGGGCGCCGCGTCGGCGTCCTGCATCTCGTCTCGGGCGGCGCGCGCCAGCAGCCCCGTCCGGAGGCGGCCCGGGATCTCTATGACGGGCTGTGGTTCCGCTCGGCCCGCTCGCGGGCGGAGCGGGCGGGCGATGCGTGGTTCATCCTCTCGGCCCGCCACGGCCTGCTGGACCCCGACGCGCGGGTGCAGCCCTATGCCGACCGGCTCGAGGGGCGCTCGGCGGCGGCGATGCGCGCCTGGGTGACGCTGGCGACCGAGCGGATGGAGCGGATGCTGCCCGATGCCGGCCGCGTGGTGCTGCTGTGCGACCGCGACCCGCCGCCCGAGCTGCTGCGCTGGCTGCGGGTGCGCTACCCGGAGGTCGAGACGCCGCTCGCGGGCCTCAACACCGCCGCCCAGGTCCTGCACATGGCCCGCGACGCCGACCGGTCCATGCAGCCCGCCCCCCGCC
>CAXGVP010000573.1:0-3270 GCA_964013055.1 uncultured Albimonas sp. | reverse complement strand
AGGCGCGGGCGTCTTGTTCTTGGGTGAGTCAGGAGCCCGCCGGAGGCTCCCCCCTGCGATGACTCCTCCCACGCCCCCCGCACGCGCTGTCCCAGCCAAGCCCGCCCGCAGGGCGCCTGTAGGCCGCTCCTCGCCAGGCGCCCCCCCCAGAAATCGACCTTGACCGCGCCATCATTTCGATGTTTCTGGAATCATGATATCCACCACGAACACCCCTTCCGCCGACCCCGCCCCCGAGGCCGCCGCCCAGGCATTCGCGGCGCTGGGCTCCGAGCCCCGGCTCGAGGTCATCCGCACCCTGGTGCGCGCCGGCCCCGACGGCCTGGCCGTCGGGGCCCTGCAGGAGCGTCTGGGCATCGCCGCCTCGACCCTCTCGCATCACCTGCGCTTCCTCTCGGCGGCCGGCCTGCTGAGCCAGGAGCGCCGCGGCCGCTCGCTGATCTGCCGGGCGAGCTTCGCCAACATTTCCGCCCTCGTCGGCTTCCTGCAGCGCGAGTGCTGCGCCGACGCCGGCGGGCCGTCCGCCCATTCCCACCCGGGCTGCCTGAGCCCCTCCGACGGAGCCGAGAAATGACCGAGCTCGCCCTTCGCACCGCCGACGCCTTCCGAACGCGGCTGCGCGGCCTCGACCGCGTCTGGCTGCTGATCGCGGCCGTGGCGCTCGCCACCGCGCTGCTGGCCCCGGCGCAGGCGCCGGCGGTGTTCGACATCGCCGTCGGCTCCTTCCTCGCCACCCTGCCCTTCATCGCGGTGGCCGTCGGCCTCGTCGCCTGGCTGAAGGCGACGGGAGCCGAGGCGATCGTCGCCCGCGCCTTCCAGGGCCGCGAGATCCGGATGATCGTGCTCGCCGCCATCGTGGGCGGGCTGGCGCCGTTCTGCTCGTGCCAGGTGATCCCGTTCATCGCGGGACTGCTGGCGCTGGGGGCGCCGGTCTCGGCGGTGATGGCCTTCTGGCTGTCGTCGCCGCTGATGGACCCGGCCAGCTTCATGATCACCGCCGGCGCGCTGGGCTGGCCCTTCGCCATCGGCAAGGCGGCCTCGGCGGTGGGGGTGGGCCTCGCGGGCGGTCTGCTGACGGCTGGGGCGATGCGCGCGGGCCTGTTCGCCAATCCGCTCAAGCCCACCGCGCCCTCGGGCGGCTGCGGCTGCGGCTCGCCGTTCAAGGGCCGACCGGTGTGGCGGTTCTGGCGGGACGACAGGCGCCGCGCCACCTTCCGCACCGAGGCCGCCACCAACGCCCTGTTCCTGGTGAAGTGGATGGCGCTGGCCTACCTGCTCGAGGGGCTGATGATCCAGTTCGTGCCGGCAGAGGCGGTGGGTGCGCTGGCGGGCGGCGACGGCCCGCTGCCCATCGTGGTCGGCGCGCTGGTCGGCATGCCGGCCTATCTCAACGGATACGCCGCGCCGCCGCTGGTCGCGGCCCTCGTCGCCCAGGGCATGAGCCCCGGCGCCGCCATGGCCTTCCTGACCGCCGGCGCCGTCTCCTGCATCCCGGCGATGGCGGCGGTGTGGTCGCTGGTCCGCCTGCCGATCTTCGCGACCTACGTGGCGCTTGGCCTCGGCGGCGCGGTGCTGGCGGGCATGATCTTCTCGTTCGTGGTCTGAGACCCTCGGGGGCCGCGCTCGCGCGGCCCCCGAACGCCCCCGTCAGGCCCGGTGCGCCTGCAGCAGCACCAGCACCGTCATCACCTCCAGCCGCCCCAGCAGCATCCCCGCCGACAGCAGCCACTTGGCCGCGTCGGGCAACGAGGCGAAGGACCCCGCCGGCCCGATCACGTCCCCGATCCCGGGACCGACGTTGGCCAGCGCCGTCGCCGCCCCGCTGACCGCGGTCGCCATGTCCAGCCCCAGCAGGCCGAGCGACATCGCCAGCGCGAAGAAAGTCAGCAGGAAGAACATGCAGAACGCCATCACCGAGCTCAGCGCCGCGTCGTCCACGGGCCGCCCCTCGAAGCGCACCGCCTGGATCGAGTGCGGGCTGTGCACCCGCCGCACCGCCGCGAACAGGGCCTTCGAGGCGATGATGATCCGCATCGACTTCAGCCCGCCCGAGGTCGAGCCGGTGCAGCCCCCGAAGCAGGTGATGATCAGGAACGCCGCCACCGGCGCCGGCCCCCACAGCATGTAGTCGGTGTTGGCGAAGCCGGTGGTGGTCACCAGGCTGACCACGTTGAAGGCCGCCAGCCGCAGCGCGTCCAGCGGCGGCTCGGCCCGCTCGACGGCCAGCCAGGCCGCCACCGCCAGCGTGATCGCGCCCAGCGACAGCAGGTAGACCCGCACCTGCTCCGAGCCAAAGACATGCCGCGTCCAGCCGCGCAGGTACCAGATGAACGGCAGGCTGCCCGAGAGCATGAACGCCACCGCCACCCACTGGATCGCGGGCGTGTCGTTGTAATGACCCAGCGAGGCGTCGTGGGTCGAGAATCCCCCCGTCGACACCGTCGTCATCGCGTGCATCAGCGCCTCGAAGTCGCCCATGCCGCACAGCTCGTAGGCCACCATGCAGGCCAGCGTCAGCAGCACATAGACCATGGCGGTGCCCGAGGCGAAGCGGCCGGCGGAGGCGAACTCCTTCTCCGCCTTGTCCGAGGATTCGGAGCGGTAGAGCTGCATCCCCCCCACCCGCAGCATCGGCAGCACCGCGATGCCCATCACGATGATCCCCACCCCCCCGATCCACTGCAGGATCGAGCGCCAGGCGAGCAGGCCGCGGGGTTGCCCGTCCAGCCCCGACAGCACGGTCGAGCCGGTGGTGGTCAGGCCCGACATCGCCTCGAAATAGGCGTCGGTCAGGCTCAGCCCGCCCACGATCAGCGGGGCGGCGCCGGCGGCGGCGGCGGTGATCCAGGCGGTGGTGGTCATCACGAAGGCATGGTGGGCGCGGAACCCGGCCCGCCCGCCGCGGGCGGCGGCGGCGACCAGCCCGCCGAGCACGATGCACAGGAAGGCCGCCTCGACGAAGGGCCCGTCCAGCCGCGCATCCACCGCCGCAGGGGCCAGCATCAGCAGGCCCATGGCGGCGAAAACAACGCCGTTCGTGAAGAGAACGAGCTGCAAGGGGGGGACCGCTCGATGCCGTTGGCGACGTCGCCGCGCCCGCAACCGGGCGCACGCGGGACGCTAGGCGCATCGCCCGCCCCTGTCCATGCGGCCCGCTCGCCACCCGCCGGCGCGGCCGGCGCCGGGCGACGCGCCTGCCTCTGGGTCAACTTTTGTCTTGCCGCCCTCGTGCCGGAGCCGCACCTTGCGGATCGTCCTCTGGTTTTCGCC
>CAXGVP010000572.1:0-3273 GCA_964013055.1 uncultured Albimonas sp. | reverse complement strand
GGTCGGGCCGCGCGCGGGCCCGGCCCCGGCGCGATGGCCCCCTGCCCCGGACCTCGACCCTGCAGCGCTCCGCCCCCCTCCCCCGCCGTCCCGCGCTGACGCAGGCGCATGTCGCCGCCGTCGCGCCCCATGCCGGCGACCCGCCGCCGCCGAACGGCACGCCGCTGACGCCGGACCAGCGCCTCGACATCGCCCGCGAGCTGCTGGCGGGCATGGACGGCGGCCCGTTCTGGGTCTTCGCCTACGGCTCGCTGATCTGGAAACCCGCCTTCGAGCACGTCGAGGCCCGCCGCGTCGCCGTCCATGGCTGGCGGCGCGCCTTCTGCATGGACATGCACGACTGGCGCGCCACCCCCGCCCGGCCCGGGCTGATGATGGCGCTGGCCCGCGGCGGCGCCTGCGTGGGGCTGGCCTATCGAATGCCCGACGACGACCCCGAGGGCCGGATGCTGCGCCTGCTCGACCGCGAGGTCGGCTTCGCCGAGGACCGCCCCTGGCTGCGCTGGATCACGGCGCGGGGCGAGGGCGGCCCGATCCGGGCGCTCGCCTTCTACTGCGCGCCGCCCGCCGACCCCACGCTGCTGCACCTGCCGCTCGAGGCGCAGGCCGCGCGCATCGCGCACGCCGCCGGACCGGCGGGCAGCTGCGCGGAGTACCTGCACAACACCGTGGTTCATCTCGAAAGCCTCGGGATCCGCGACCGCTACTTGTGGCGGCTGCAGGCGCTGGTCGCGGCCGAAATCGACGCGAGCCGCAACGGACGCGGCGGAACCCCGCCGCGGTGCGGCGCTTCGGCCCTGCCGCGGGGCTGAAACGCGCTCTCGAACGCTCCCCCATGCGGTTCGCGCTGGACGCCTGCCGCCGGTCATGAGAAGAGGCCAGACATGAGGCGCATATTCACATTCTGGCGTTTGTTCGCCCTCGCGGTGCTGGGGCTGGCGATCTACGCCGCCGCCGCCACCGACGCCGTGCGCGAGGCGCGCGGCGGCCCGCATGTGGCGCGTTTCGACGTCGCCGGGCTGATCACCGCCGACCCTGCCCGCGACGCGCTGCTGCGCGAGCTGGCGGACGACGCCTCGGTGGCCGGCGTGGTGATCCGCATCGACAGCCCCGGCGGCACCGTGGCGGGGTCCGAGGCGCTCTACGAGGCGATCCGCAGGATCGCCGAGGCCAAGCCCGTGGTGGCGCAGATGGAGGAGGTGGCGGCCTCGGGCGGCTACATCGCCGCCATCGCCGCCGACCATATCGTGGCCCGCGGCAACACCCTGACCGGCTCGATCGGCGTGGTGAAGCAGGAGGTGGACGCCCGCGGCCTGCTCGACACGCTCGGGGTGCAGATCTCCGAGCGGCGCTCGGACGTGTTCAAGGCCCGGCCCTCGCCCTTCTCGGAGACGCCTCCGGAGGTCGCGGCCTGGGAGGACGAATTGCTCGACGACGCCTACCAGTGGTTCAGGGGACTGGTGGCGGAGCGTCGCGGGCTGGAGGGACCGGCCCTGGAGGACGCCTCGAACGGGCGCGCCTTCTCGGGCCGGCAGGCGCTGGCGCGCGGCCTGATCGACGAGATCGGCGGGCCCGAGACGGCGCTGGACTGGCTCTCGGCCAATGGGGTGGCGCGCGGCCTTCCCGTGCGCCAGGCCGAGGTCGACCGCGAGGAGGGATCGCTGCTCGGCCGGTTGCTTGGACTGGACCTGTCGGAACTGCGGCAGGCCCGGGCCCAATTCGACCGGCTGACGTCCGGGCCGCGATTCTACTCTATTCTGCAATGATTGGGCTCAAGGCGGTGGTTTCTTCCGTTGAAATGGTGTGACATCAATGGATCGACGACCGATAATGAATCGCGAGGCGGGGGGTAGGAGGCTTTGCCCCCGCCGCGAGAGGGGACTGGGATGATCAAGTCGGAGCTGATACAGCGCCTGACCGAGGAAAATCCGCATCTATATCACAGGGACGTCGAGCGCATCGTCTCGACGGTCTTCGACGAAATCGCGTCCGCCCTGTCTGCTGGGGATCGGGTGGAACTGCGCGGCTTCGGCGCCTTCTCTGTGAAGAGGCGGGATGCAAGAATGGGCCGCAATCCCCGAACCGGGGAAGCCGTGCCCGTGCCGGAGAAGCATGTGCCCTTCTTCAAGACGGGCAAGGAACTCCGGATGCGCCTGAACGACGGCGCGGACGGGGACGACGACGACGAGGACTGAGCGAGGGCGCGCGGGCTACGGCTTCGGGCGCGTCCCGAAAGCCGAGGGGAGAGCCGGGTGCGCTATCTCAAGTACCTGTTCCTGATCGTGGTCGCCGTAGCGGCCATCATGCTGGCGATTGCGAATCGCGGGCCCGTGACCCTGCGCGCCTTGCCCGAGGGGGTGACCGTGCCGGGGGCCGAGGGCTTCCCGACCGAGGTGACCCTGCCGATCTACATCGCGATCTTCCTCGCGGTGTTCCTCGGCATCCTGGTGGGCCTGGTGCTGGAGATGCTCCGCGAGACCGAGCATCGCCGCAAGGAACGCCTCTACAAGAAGGAGGCCGCGCGCCTGGACGCCGAGAACCGACGCCTCGCCGCCAAGGCCGGCGAGGAGGACGACGACATCCTCGGCCTGACCCGCGGCTGAGCGGACAGGCGCCTGAAACGCGCGCGCCCCGGGCCTCGGGGCGCGCGTTTTCCGTTTCCGCGCCGGGCGCCCGCCCGGCCCGGCGCCCCGCCCGGGCGCCCGACGACCAGAAGGCCCCTGCGATGAGCGTGCGCGTCAAGATCTGCGGCCTGGACACCGCCGCCAACATCGCCGCGGCCGCCGAGGCGGGCGCGGCCTATGTGGGCTTCGTGTCGTTCCCCAGATCGCCCCGCCACCGCTCGCTGGCCGAGATCGCGGAGCTTGCCGTCGCCACGCCGCCGGGGATCTGCAAGGTGGTGCTGACGGTGAACGCCGACGACGCGGCGCTGGACCGGCTGCTGGATGCCGCCCCGATCGACATGATCCAGCTGCACGGGTCCGAGAGCCCCGAGCGCGTGGCCCGGGTGCGCGCGCGCTACGGGCTGCCGGTGATGAAGGCGCTGGGGGTGGCGGAGGCGGGCGACCTCGCCGCCATCGACGCCTACGCCCGCGTCGCCGACCAGCTGCTGATCGACGCCAAGCCCCCGAAGGGCGCCCCGCTGCCCGGCGGAACCGGCCTGCCCTTCGACTGGCGGCTGATCGAGGGCCGCCGCTGGGCGCTGCCGTGGATGCTGGCCGGCGGGCTGACGGCGGCCAACGTCGCCGAGGCGGGGCGCCGGGCCGGGGCGCG
>CAXGVP010000571.1:0-3273 GCA_964013055.1 uncultured Albimonas sp. | reverse complement strand
CCACCGCGCCACGATCAACGCCTACGAGCGCGCCCGGGACCTCGCGGGCGAGTGGCGCGAGGTCCGCGACCGCCTCTCGGCCGAGACCCTTGCGGTCTGCGAGCGGGGCTTCGCGATCTCCGCCGCCGACTACCTCGCCGCGCGCGAGACCGTGGACGCCTTCCGCGAGCGCTGCGCGGGCCTGCTGACGGGCGTCGCGGCGCTCGTCACCCCCACCACGCCGGGCCCCGCGCCCGAGGGCCACGCCTGGGCCGGCGATCCGCGCCTGCAGGAGCTGTGGACCCTGCTGCACCTGCCGAGCCTGTCGCTGCCGATGCCCGCGGGCGCCCCCGCGCCGCTGGGGCTGCAGCTGATCGGCCCCCGCTACCGCGACCGTGCGCTGCTCTCGACCGCCCTGTGGGCCGAGGCGGCGCTCGCCTGACGCGCCCCCCGGGGGCCAAAGCATCCGGCGCCCCTCGCCGGGCGCCATCGAAGAACCGGCGGCCGAGACCGCATCGACGGAGGAACGCATGGGCGAGCGCACCGCACCCCTCTCCCAGAACCTGCTGACCCGGCTGAGCTTTTCCGATCTGAAGAAGTTCCGCGGCGAGGGGTTCTGGGCCGAGGACACGCTTCACGACCTCGCCCGCGCCCAGGCGAAGGCGCGGCCCGACGCGGTCGCGATCCGCGACGGCGGCTGCGTGCTGACCTGGCGCGAGCTGACGGCGCTTTCCGAGACCGTCGCCGCCGACCTGCGCGCCGCGGGCCTGCGCCCGGGCGACCGGGTGGCGGCCTGGCTGTCGCCGCGGGTGGAGACGGCGGCCGTGCTGCTCGCCTGCTCGCGCGAGGGGTGGGTGTGCTGTCCCTCGCTGCACCGCAACCACACGGTCGGCGAGATCGAGGAGCTGCTGGTCCGCATGAACGCCGCCGCCCTGGTGGCCGAGACCGGCTACGGCGCCGACGCCGGGCGCGCCGACGTCTTCGCCCGGGCCGAGGCGCTGCCCTCGATGCGCCGGGTGATCGCGCTGCCCCCGCCGGCCCCGCGCACGGGCGCGGAGATCGCGGGCGCCTTCGCCGCGACCGACGCGAAGGCGCCGCCGCCAGCCGGCGCCGCGGACCATGTGGTCTACCTCGCCTTCACCTCGGGCACGACGGGCAAGCCCAAGGGGGTCATGCACTCCAACAACACGCTGCTGGCGAACGCGCGGGCGCTGGCGGGGGACTGGGGCTTCGACGGGGCCTCGGTGATCTACACCCTCAGCCCGCTGAGCCATAACCTCGGCTTCGGGGCGATGGTGCTGGGGATCCTGGCCGGCGCCGAGCTGGCGATCCACGACCTGCCCAAGGGCGCCTCGCTGCTGGCCCGCCTGCGGGAGCTGGGCGCCAGCTTCGTCTTCGGCGTCCCGGCGCACGCCATGGACCTGCTGGCGGAGATCGAGGCGGCGGGCGACGCCGCCCTGCCCTCCCTGCACGGGTTCCGCATCTCCGGCGCCGCCGCGCCGCGTCCGCTGGTCGAGGGGCTGATCGCCTACGGCGTGCGCCCGCAGAGCGGCTACGGGATGACCGAGGCCTGCTCGCACCACTACACGCTCCCCGACGATCCGCCCGCCGCCATCGCCGGCACCTCGGGGCGCGCCTGTCCGGGCTACGAGATCGCGATCTTCGACGTCGAGGACCCCGACCGCCCCGCCGCGCAGGGCGAGATCGGCCAGATCGCCGGCCGCGGCGCCTCGCTGATGCTGGGCTATTTCGACGACCAGTCCGCGACCGAGCGCAGCTTCAACCGCGAGGGCTGGTTCCTGACCGGCGACCTCGGGCGGATGGACGCCGAGGGCCGCCTGCAGATCACCGGGCGGATCAAGGACATCATCATCCGCGGCGGCCACAACATCCACCCCGCCCGCATCGAGGCGCTGGCCGACCGCTTCCCCGGCGTCGAGCGCGCCGCCGCCCTGCCGGTGAAGGACGAGCGGCTGGGCGAGAAGGTCTGCCTGGTGGTGATGCCCCGCAACGGCGCCGACATCGACCCGGACGGCCTGCTCGCGCATCTCGATGCGCAGGGCCTGTCGCGCTACGACATGCCGGAATTCTTCCTGCAGGTGCCCGAGATCCCGCTGGGCCCGTCGGGCAAGATGCTGAAACGCGCCCTGCTGCCCGAGATCGCCGCCGGCCGCCTCGCCCCGCAGCCGATCCGCTTCCGCGGATGCCCCCCGGAGATCGCATGAAAGCCGTCCCCATGAAGGCCGTGATGGTCCGCGACTTCGGCGCCCCTGGCCTCGCGAAGGTCGAGGAGACGCCGCGCCCCGCCCCCGGCCCCGGCGAGGCGCTGGTGCGCGTGGCGCTGGCCCCGGTGAACTTCGTCGACCTGCTGGTGATCGAGGGCAAGTACCAGTTCCTGCCCCCCCGCCCCTTCTCGCCGGGCAAGGGCCCCGTGGGCACGGTCGAGGCGGTGGGCGAGGGCGTGACCTCCCTCGCCCCCGGAGACCGGGTGCTGGCGATGGCCGAACAGGGGGGCTACGCCGAGTTCTGCCTCGCCCCCGCCGACCAGTGCTATGTCCTGCCCGATGCGGTGCGCTTCGAGGCGGCGGCCTCCCTGTCGCTCGCCTACGACACCGCCTGGTTCGCGCTGCACGCCCGCGGCCGGCTGGCCAAAGGCGAGACCGTGCTGGCGCTGGGCGCGAGCGGCGCGGTGGGCGACGCCACGGTGCAGCTCGCCAGGGCCGCCGGCGCGCGGGTGCTGGCGGGCGTGTCCTCGATGGCGAAGGCCGACGCGGCGCTGGCCGCCGGGGCGGACGGGGTGGTGGACCTCTCGGCCCCCGATCTGCGCTCGTCGCTGCGCGCGCAGGTTCATGCGCTGAACGGCGGGCGGGGCGTGGACGTGATCATGGACCCGCTGGGCGGCGACGTCTTCGACGCGGCGGTCCGCGCGCTCGACTGGTGCGGGCGGCTGGTGGTGGTGGGCTTCGCCGCGGGGCGGATCGCGGAGCTGAAGACCAACTACCTGCTGGTCAGGAACATCGAGGTCAGCGGCCTGCAGATCTCCGACTACCGCAAGCGCCGCCCGGCGATGGTGCGCGCCTGCTTCGACGAGGTGCTGGCGCTGGCCGCCGAGGGCCGGATCACGCCGCGCCCCGTCGCCGCCTATCCGCTCGCCGACTATGCGACCGCGATGGAAGACCTGCGCGCCCGCCGCGCCGCCGGCCGCGTGGCGCTGCACATGGGCAGGGGCTGACCCGCCCCCCACGCGCCTGACCCGGGGCCTCCGGCGCGACCGTTCGGCAGAGGCCCCGGGTC